>JAISDF010000066.1 GCA_031265025.1 Spirochaetaceae bacterium | reverse complement strand
GACGGCGCGCGGAGTGCGCGTAACGCCACGGTGGTACGGGTAACGCCGGTGGTTCTGGGGGTTATCGAAAACTATGTGGTGATTAACGGCGATGTGCTTGCCTCAAGCCAGGTTTCTGTTTTTCCCGCCGTTGGCGGCAAGCTCGCCGAACTCCGGTGCGGGATAGGAGACGCCGTTGAGAAGGGGACGGTCATCGCGGCGGTTGATCCCTCAAGGCCCGGCGAAAGTTATGCGCTAAGCCCGGTTCTTTCGACGGTAAGCGGAACCATCGTACAGATTCCGGTGAATCCCGGCGACACGGTGAACGCCGGTACGGTGGTTGCCGTAGTCGGCGGCCTCGGCGACCTCGTGGTCGAAACCTATGTGCCGGAGCGTTACGCTTCCTTTATGAGGAAGGGTCTCGGCGCGACGGTGAGTTTTGCCGGCCTCGGGGACGAACAGTTTGCCGCCAGGGTTGACGAGTTAAGCCCGGTACTTGACCCGGAAAGCCGTACCAGGCGCATCACCCTCCGTTTTGTACGGCAGGACAGCCGTATCATGCCGGGCATGTTCGCCACCATAAGCCTGGTGACCCATGCCCGATCTTCGGTTCCGGTAATCCCCAGGGCTTCGGTGATAAACAGCTACGGATCATGGTTTGTTTTTGTTGTTGACGAGGCTTCCACGGCCCGCAGGAGGGAAGTGGAACCGGGCCTTGAAAACGAAAATTATTTTGAAATTGTAGGGGGCCTTAAACCTGGTGAACAGGTGGTCATCGCGGGACAGAATTTTCTTTCCGATAATGAGCCTGTCAGGATAGTGGAGTAAGGCCGTGAATATTGCCCAGTATTCGGTCAAGCGTCCTGTTACCATCACGGTTCTTTACGCCCTTGCCATGGGCATAGCGGCTACCATGGTTCCCCGCCTGGCCGTCGACCTCTACCCTTCCACAACCAGGCCGGTCCTGTCCGTGTTCACAACGTATTCCGGCGCCGGTCCTGCCGACGTGGCGCGTAATGTTACCGAGGTTCTCGAAAAGGCCCTTTCGTCGGTGGAAGGGCTCCAGGACATGACCAGCAATTCATCCTTTGAGAATTCCCAGATAACGCTGAATTTTAACTACGGCATAGACATGGACGAGACCATGACGACGGTGCAGAACATCCTTAACCGGAGTTCCGGCAGCCTTCCCGATGACGCGGAAACGCCCAGGCTCTGGCGTTTTGATATGTCGGCCACGCCCATCATGCGCCTTGTGGTTCAGGGGAATTATCCGCCTGACCAACTGCGCACCTTTGCCGAAGACCGTATTCAGGCGGAAATCGAGCGTATCGAAGGAGTCGCCTCGGCCGAGGTTACCGGCGGCACCACCAGGATAGTCAAGGTTGATGTTTTCCTTAACCGCCTCGCGGCCTTTGACCTTACGTTAAGCGACATAGGAAACGCCCTCCGGGGCCAGAACATACTTTCATCGGGGGGGAGCCTTTCAAGGGGCGAGAGGGAATACCAGATACTCACCCAGCAGGAACTTACCAGCGTCGCCGATGTAAAGCGCCTTGTGGTAAAAAACGTAGCGTCCCGGACTTCTTCGGGCGGAACAAACCGTTCCCGCATTGTCCGTCTTGAGGATGTCGCCGATGTCAGCCTGGGTTACAACGAGAACGCTACCAGGGTCTATGTGGACGGGCAGACCGGCGTATACATACAGGTGCAGAGCGAGAGCGACAGCAATTCGGTTCAGGTCGCCGCCAGGGTGCGCGATGCCCTTGACGGCATAAACGCCGACCTTCCCCAGGGCATCACTGTCGATGTGCTTTCAGATAACACCTCCCTCATCAGCGCCACGCTGAACCAGGTGTACTCAAACGCCCTGCAGGGCGCTCTGCTTGCCATGATCATACTGTTCATCTTTTTAAGGAACATTAAGGCAACCCTTATCATAGGTTTTTCCATACCCATCTCCATACTCCTTACCCTGATGCTCATGTCGGTCTTTGGCTTTACCCTTAACCTTATAAGCCTCACCGGCCTCATCCTCGGACTGGGCATGATAGTGGACGCTTCGATAGTCATCCTCGAAAACATACACAGCTACCGGAACCGGGGCGCCAAACCCGAAATAGCAGCCATCCTGGGAAGCAGGGAAATGCTCAGGGCCATAGTAGCCAGCACCACCACAACGCTCTGCGTGTTTATTCCCCTCATCATTTACCGGAACGATCTTGAAATGATGGGGCAGATGTTTCAGGACCTGATTTTTACCGTGGTCATATCACTTACCGTGTCCCTGGCAGTGGCGGTTACTTTGGTTCCCTCCCTGGCGGGCCCCATCATGAAACTTGACACCAGGAAACAGAAGCCGCTGCGCAATAAACTGCTCAGGGCCATTGACAACGGAACCGAAGCCGTTTTGACGGCAGTTGATAACGGGTACGCCAGGGCGCTGGATTACTGCCTCAATCACCGCTTCCTTGTGCTGCTTTTTACCCTGCTGCTCCTTGCCTGGTCTTTCATGCAGTTTACCGGCGTCGGGATGAACCTCTTTGTCCGTTCCCGCACCGACGACAATGTAACGGTGAACCTTACCATGTCCCAGGGTTCGACCCTTGAGGCCGCCGAAGCCCTGCTCCTTGATCTTGAAAAAGAGGTCAAGGAAAAAATCCGGGGCTATACCCACCTCATCATAACCGCGCGCCGGGGCGGCCGCTCCGCCAGCCAGGGCTCGCTGCAGATCACCCTTCCCGAACCGGCGCTGCAGATCGACAAGCCCCAGGACATAATTGACAAACTGACGCCCTTTACCCAGGAACTTCCCGGCGTTCAGGCGACTTTCAGATCGGGCCGCTCCATGTCCGCTACCCAGGCGGTGGAGATAGCGGTGAGTTCCCGTGACCATACGGCCCTTCTTGCCGCCGCCGATGAAATCAGAAACATACTTGTACGCCGTCTTCCCGAAATCGAAAACCCCGAAGTGGGCCTCAGCGAAGGCGGTCCCCAGCTTCAGGTTGAAATAGACCGGGACCGGGCCGCGGCCCTGGGCATATCCCTTGCTGCCATAGCGGGTGAGATACGCACCGCCTTTAACGGAACCAACGCGACAACCATACTCATGGGCGACCAGAGGGTCAATGTTACCGTACAGCTCCGCGAACAAGACCGGAGGGCCCTCTCCGATCTTGACTCGGTCTTTGTGATGGGCCGGGCCGGCCGCGTAACCCTTTCCAATGTGGCCCGTATTGTCGAGAACAGGGCGCCGTCAAGCATCAGGCGGGAGAACCAGGAAGAAATCATCAGGGTTACGGGAGACCTCCCCCTGGGCATGGCGGCCACGGAAATGCAGCGCCGCCTCGAAGAAACCGTAGAGGCCAATTTTGTTCCCCGTGAAGGAGTTACCGTACGTTACCTGGGCGAGGCCAGGGAAATAGCCGCCTATAACCGCCGTTTTATTTTTATTATTCTGGTGGCGGTGTTCCTTGTCTTTGGCCTCATGGCAAGCCAGTTTGAATCCTTTGTTGATCCCTTTATCATATTCTTTTCTATACCGCTGCTCTTTATCGGGGTAATCTGGATTTACAAAATAGGGAACGAGCCCCTCTCGGTATTCTCCATGGTCGGCGTTGTGGCCCTGGTGGGTATTGTGGTGAATAACGGTATAGTCCTTGTGGACTATACCAATACCCTGCGGGCCAGGGGGCGCATGGTCCGCGACGCCTGCGTTGAAGCCGGCCGTAACCGTCTCCGCCCCATACTCATGACAAGCCTTACCACCATACTCGGCATGGCGCCCATAGCCTTCTTTCCCGGAGAGGGCGCCGATACAATACAGCCCATAGGCAAGACCTTTGTAGGCGGCCTTACGGTAAGTTCCGCGATGACCCTCTTTATCACGCCGGTGCTGTATTCGCTTCTCAATGCCCGGCATGACAGAAAGCCGCGAGCCAGAGACAAAGTTAAGGTCTCGTCATGAGGATATTGCCAATACATGGAACCTGTTAAAACAGCCATTGTGGGCCTGGGCCGCATCGCGAGCCTTCTCGAAGATGACAGCCTCAGGGAAAAGCCCTGTACCCACGCCGGGGCTGTGGCGGCCAACCCCGGTCTTGAGCTTGTTGCGGGAAGCGACAGTGATCCTGAGAGGCGGGAACTTTTTGCCCGGCGCTGGAATGTTCCGGTCTATGAAGACGCCGCCTCCATGCTTGCCAAAGAAAAGCCCGGCATCCTTATTATAGCGACCCACCCTGACAGCCACGAAACCTACTGCCGCCTTGCCTCGGAAGCGGGCGTTCCCGTGGCGGTGTCGGAAAAACCCCTGGCCGGAAGGCTCTCTTCGGCCCGCCGCGTCGCGGACCTTCACCGGAAGGGGAAAATAAAAATACTGGTCAATCATGAACGGCGTTATTCAGCCGATTATCAAAAGGCCAAAGCCCTGCTCGACGCGGAAAGTCTCGGCGGCATACTCAGCGTCAGGGCCCTGCTCTACATGGGTCAGGGCCGCAGGCTCATCGACGTGCTCTGGCACGACGGCACCCATCTTGCCGACGCCGCCATGTTTTTAACCGGCGCGGAACTTCGTCACCTGAGAAGCTGGGGCAGTTCCCTTGCGGCCAGGGAGGGGACCGCCTTTCTTCTGGGCGGCCTCAGAAAGCGGAACCAAAACACCGACCGGACCGCATCGCGTTTTCCCGGAGGGGAAATTCCCTTTCTCATGGAAACAGGGGCGGGGAGGGATCATCTTGTTTTCGAGCTTGAATTTTCCTGCCGGCGGGGACGGCTCAGAATAGGGAATGGCGTG
>JAISDF010000054.1 GCA_031265025.1 Spirochaetaceae bacterium | reverse complement strand
TGTCTTCATACAGAATATCAAGGGGAATATCCTCCGGAACGAGCGACGGGGATTCAGCTTCTTCCCAGTGTAAAAAAAAAGTATCGCCTGTCCTTACCTGCCGGGAAAACTTTACTTCCCTGCCGTTGAACAGGGCTTTAAGTTTTCGCGCCTTGATCTGGGAACGGCTTAAAAGCCCCTGGCGGCGGGCAAGGTAATAGTCAAGCCTCATGCCGTCAAAGCCTTCTTCAACGGTGATTTCAGCGTCCGGCATGATTACCCGTCCTCCGGTTTTTCGCCTTCCTCCGGGGGAATTCTCCTTATGATGATGGGGTCCCCTGGGGGCAGTTCCTCAATTCTGCGCGCCTCGCGGGAACGCTGGGCCCGCAGGATAAGGTGATCGGCAAGGGCTATGGTCATCGCCCCGGCAATAGCCCCGCCAAAGCAGAAGAGCTGCTGCCGCTCGCTCATCCCCACGGCCCCCGCCGCCTTGAAGGGCCAGGGGGCATAGCGGAGGTCCTGGTTATGGGTCGCCCAGCGGTAGGTATCCACGGCGAAGATGCTGAAGAACATGGTAAAGGGAACGGCGCCAAAGGTAATGATTTCCGCCCGCCGTAAATCCCTGGCCCAAAGGGGGAATTCGGAAGGAGACGCCTCGAGGGGAGAAGCGTATACCTCGGCGCTGCGTATTGTTGTTCCCCGAAGTTCCTGTCCGCTAGGGACAGCCTCCTGTGGGAAAGCCCTGTTCCCCGCGGCAAGGCAGCAGAACGCAAGGGGAAGGAAAATTTTTCTCATGGGCGTTCCCCAAAAATCAAGGTACCTATACGGATCAGGGTGGAACCTTCTTCAATGGCAGGCTCAAAATCGCCTGACATTCCCATCGAAAGCACCGGCGTCTTAAAAAATCCGCGCCGCATGAGTTCCTCGCCCGCCCGGTACAGGGAACGGAACGAACTCCGCACGGCCCCTTTGTCGGCGGTAAAGGGGGCCATGGTCATAAGCCCGGCAAGCGTCAGGCCGGGATACGCGGCGGTTTTTTCCGCCCCTTTAAGCAGGGCGTCAAAATCAGGATAACCCGATTTTGAATCTTCGGCTGTATGGAACTCAAGAAGCACCGGAAGGGGCGGCTTGTTTTTGGCGTCGTCAGCGCTTGCGGCCCTGCCGAGGGCGTCTACAAGTTCATCGCGGTCAAGGGACTGGACGCAGTGAAAAAGGCCCGCCGCGGTCTTTGCCTTGTTCCTCTGGAGGCTGCCTATCATGTGAAGGGCGGCTCCGGGATGGGCCGCGAGAAAGGCGGGAAATTTTTCCAGGGCTTCCTGAACCCGGCTCTCGCCGAATACCCTGACGCCGTTTTCATAGGCCTCCTCTATCGCCCGGATACCGTGAAATTTTGACACAGCCATGAGGGTTATTTCATCGCTTTTTCTTCCGGCCGAGGCGGCGGCCTTTTCGACCCGCTCCCGCACCCGCCGCAGCGCTTCCCGTATTTCCATCCTGGGTTCAGGCCTCCCCAACCAGGGCGGCAAGGGCGGCGAATTCCTCCACAGTCAAATTTTCAGGCCGTTCCGAACCGGATATGCCTGAGGCCGCAAGCAGTTCTTCCCCGCGCTGCCGGGCCGTCTTTTCACTGTCCTTCATTATACGCGAAGAAAGGAATTTGGTCAGGCTGTTCCTGAGGGTTTTTCTCCTGGACGCGAACAGAAAACGGACCAGGGGAGTAAAGAGTTTTGGATACTGAATCTGTCCGGTCTTGAGGGAAAGCCTTACGGCCTGGGAATCCACATGGGGGGCCGGATAAAAGGAACGCGCCCCTATAACGCGGAGGGCTTCGACCCGGTATACCGAGGCGCAGAGTACGGAAAAGGAAGAATAGTCTTTTGAACCCGGCCGGGCGCTCATGCGGCAGGCCACTTCTTTCTGCACCGTCACAACCATGCGTTCAAAGAGGCAGCCCGCCTCTATCATTTCACCAAGAATAACCGAACCCACATTGTAGGGAAGATTCCCGAAAAGATAAGGCGCCCGCGCGGTCCGGGCCGGCCAGGTCTTTCGTACATCGCCGCCTATGACTTTCAGGTTTTCGTTTTCGGGAAAGAGTTCTCCCAGCGCCCGGACAAAACCCTGGTCAATTTCAAAGGCCGTAACCAGAGCGCCACGGGAGAGAAATTCAAAGGTCATGGAACCGAGGCCCGGTCCGATTTCCCAGACCTGGTCCCCTGCCCTGATGTCCAGAGCGCCGACAAGCTCCCGGCGCACGGCCGGATTTATCAGAAAATTCTGGCCGAATTTTTTTTGCATGCCCAGGCCGTGTCCCTCAAGATAGGCCCTCAGTTCATTGGGCGAATCGTAGTTCAGGGCTCTAGCCAAAGGGTTCAAGCCGTTTCCTCATAAGGACCAGTTTTCTTTGCCCCGCATAGAGCAGCGCCGTGGCCGCGAGGGCGGCGGCAAGGACAGCCGGAGCGCCGTGTACCGGGATGGAAGGGAAAAGCCCCGCCGCTCCCGAAACCATCTGCAGGGTCCGGTACAGGACGGAAAGCGGCATTGTCAGGGCAAAGGCCGCGGCGGGAAAAAGCGCCCCAACAAAAAGCCATCCCAGGGCAAGAACCATGAAAAGGGTAATAAGGGGGCTTATGACCAGGGCCGCCAGTATGCCTCCGGGATAGAGCACGCCGAAACAAAGGGCCGAAAGGGGGGAAGTAACAAGAAAGGCCCCTGCCGAGGCCGAAAGGGGACCGGCCGCCATGGGGGGAATTTTCCCCCTGACAAGTTCGTATACCCAGGGCCCGGCCGTGAGCAGCCCCAGAAGGGCAAGGTAGGACAGGGTAAACGAAAGTTCCCTTCCCGAAGATGGGGAAAGCGCCAACTGCGCCATAAAGGCCGCGGCCAGTATAGCCTCTCCGCGCCGGGGAAAACCCTTAAAAATCACCACTACCCCGATGAGGTACATGATGAGCGAACGCACCAACGAGGCCTGGGGGCCTACAAGGTACACATAACCCATAACCAAAACCGCCCCCAAAAGGGCCGCCTTTTTAAGCCCCAGGGGTTTTTTTAGGAGCAGGGACAGGAGCCCGGCGATGACGCCGAGATGCATGCCCGAAAGGGCGAGCACATGGGCGCAGCCTGAGGCGGTAAAGGCCCCGGCAAGTTCGGTATCAAGATTATCCCGCACGCCGAGGAGTACCGCCTGGGCAAGGGAACCCCATTCATGACGGGAGAATTTTTCGAGCAGCGTCATGCGGAACGCGGTTCTTGTCCGTTCCCGCTGAGGCGGCGGGGAAAGCACATGCACGGAACGGGTCCTGAAGTAATCGCCTGAAAAAACTCCCTCGACATACAAAACGCTTTTTCTGCCAAAATCAACAAGGCGCGGGAGATTTTCCCTGTCAAAGAAAACCCGTATCCTGGCGGCCCGCCAGCCGGGAACAAGCTCAAGCCCGTTCCCGCCGTATATTTTTGTAAGCTCGACGCGGCCCATGCCCTGTATGCCGCCCCTGGTCTGTATGCCCCGGGGATCGTCAAGCAGTACGCCTTCAAGGGCGGTGATTTCTCCGGCGGGGAGCCCTCCTGGGGGCGCGTCTGACGCGGCGTAATGGGCCGAGAGGCCCAGGACAAGGCCAACGCCTGCCGCGACAGCATACCGAACAAAGGCGCGCGTCCCGATAACTTCAAAAAAAGAGAGAAGGCCCATAACGGAAAGCAATACCGGGACAAAGATCCGGAACGAAGATCCGCCTGCCCATTCAAGGGCGAAAAGGCCGTAATACGAAACAGCGCAGGCAATGGCGGCGGCGCAGACAGGCGGGAAGATGCTCCGCGTTACCATTTGAGCCGGTTAAGGGCGTCCCGCGCCGAGGACTGGACTTCCTCGGGATAGCCCAGGTAGCCTATGTAAAGGAGATAGTCAAAGGCGATTTTGTCGCCCAGTTCGCCCAGGGCGTCAATTACGCTGATGAGTATATCCGCGTCGTATTCCCCTGTTCTTTCCATCTGGGAATTAAAGAGCCCAAGCTGGAGGGCGAGGGTCTGGGCCGCCTGGTCAGAATCCATGGCGCCGAGGCAGGAAACGGCCTCAATAAACTGGGCCTTGGCGGCTCTCCCGTTGTTGTAATCGGTTTGTACCCGGTAAAAATGCTTGATAAGCGCGTCCACGGCCTTTGTCCACCTGAGGGAACCGAGAAGCCGCGCGCTGGAAAAACGGAGGGTATGTATCGCCGCCTCTCCGTCAGGATTGGAAGGAAAAAGATCAAGGCTCACCCTGAGGCTGGTCTCGGCTATTTCGCCCATATCGGCGGGACCGAAACGGCTGTTCTCCCTGGCGGCGTTAAACGCGGTGAGCTTTTCGGCCGGGGGATTGCGCTGTATCACCATGATAAGAAAGCTCCTGTAGTCCCCGGACAGGGAACCCAGTGCCGCCTGGGCCCCGATCCGTATGGATTCAGGATAGGCGGCTATCATCGTGGAGAAAAGCACCGGAAACGACGAACCGTCCCCCAGGCTTGAAAGGGCGTCGATACAGGCGGAAAGGGTCGGATAATCAGGCGACATGCCGGAACGGAACACGTTGTTCTGGTTTGCCAGAAACTGGTTGAGGTTCTCAATGACCTGGGCATTGTCTTTCCCGAGAACCCCCAGGGAACGGAGTATTTCGACCCGTATGAGGGAATCCCGGTAACTCTGAAAGAGCTTCCACAGCGTATCCACGGAAGGCTTGTAGCCCGCGTTTTTTACCCCCGCCGAGGCCAGAACGGCCAGGGTTATCATGTCGGGATCGTCGCGGAGAAAATCCGACTGCTGGAGGCAGAAGTTAAGGGCGTATTCGTACAGGGGGCCTATAAAATCAGAGGCCCGCTCATCGGTCGCCGCGTCCCTCAGTATGCCCGCCTTGGTAGCCAGGTTTGCCCGGACAAAATTCCTCTGGTAGGAGAGCAGTATTGATTCCTGGGCTCCCAGGACCGGGGCGCAGAGCACAAGGCCCGCCAAAAAGACAGGGATATATGCCCGGCGGGCGCGTTTATTGGGGTGCTTCATTGCTATCTCCTTGGAAAGATACGGCCTCATCCTGTAGTTTGCTTTGATTTTCTTCTTCTTCCAAAAGTTGAAAGGGAACAAGATAGTCTTCCTCGGTCTGCACCCCGAAAACCTCCCCCAGGATACGGTTCCGTATCGCCAGGGGCAGGGGGTCGGCTTCAATATGAAGCAGGGAACGGGAAGTCTCCTCGTTAAACTCGGTGGAACGCACCGTACCCTTCATGATGATGGGCGTATCGCTCAGGGCAAACTGTATCTTGACTTTGAGACCCTCAAGAGCCTTGCCGCCTATGGTCACGGCGCAGCCTGAATCAGAGAGATCCTCAACAATGCACTTGAGGCCCGGTTTGGTTTCGATGGTTTCGTTAAGGGCGCCTCCGTCGGGGAGGTAGAGGAATGCGGGCTTCTTGGTTTTGATCCTGATGGACGCGCGTTTCTGGGTCCTGAAAAGGGATTCGGCGTGGTTGATCTGCAGGGCCTGTACCCCCCGGGAATACACCTCGTCGGTAACGGTAGCGTCAAACACATAACCCGCGTCATCGCGGCGCCAGAAATAGACGGCGATTTTAAGGCCGTTCCAGGAAAAACTCAAGGGAAGGTTCGGGCTGACCGGCCGGGTAATCGTCATGTAGTGGTCGGTGTTCTTTATGACACGGGACTTGTACACGCCCATACTTTCGGCAAGCACCCTGATGGGCTGGCCTTCCTCAATCTGCCGGGAATTGTTTATACCCTTTTTATACTGGGGTTTTTCAAATTCAATCTTTTTGCGGTATTCGTAGAGCTTGGCGATAAAATCCTGGGTACTCTGCCTGCGGTCCTCGCCCGAAAGCCTGGCGTTGCGGAGCATGGCCGAAATACAGCGGTCAAGCTGCTTCTGGGACCAGAACAGGGCCGCGGGGTCTTCCAGATGACTTTTTATCGCCAGTTTTCTGAGAAGGTCGATTTCCCTAAAGCTGAATCCCGCATCCTTGCCCTTTGCCATAAAGGCTATCCAGGATGTCTTGCTGTTTTTTGAAGGTTTGAAAAGTATCAGCACCGTAATACCCAAAAGGGGAATCACCATGAGCAACAGGTAAATTAACACGCCCCGCATTACCTCTATTATGATATTATATCGAAAGAAAGACTCTATCAAGAGAGCGGTGTCAATACGGCGTATCCCGGAGGCAAAAAAACCGGGGCCGCCCCATGGACGACCCCGGCAAACCGGCTTACAATCCGGCCTTTGATACAGTGCCCGCGTTTATCTTCCCGCGGCGGCGGCCGCTCCGGCAAGGCGGCCGAAGACGGTAAAGTCTACAATGGCGTT
>JAISDF010000126.1 GCA_031265025.1 Spirochaetaceae bacterium | reverse complement strand
CAGGACGGTGAGAATTAGTGAATATACCAGGAGAAGACCCGCAAAACGCGGGAATATCGCCTTCCGCATGGGTATACCTTACCCTATGCAAGCCTTATCCGCAAGCGCCGGACCGCCCTCTTGCACAGTTCCGCTGATTTTTGTAGAATACCCAATCACGGAATGTGTGGGGGAAGGCATGAGGCAGCATGTGGTGTCCGTTCTGGTGGAAAACCGGGCAGGGACGCTCAGCCGGGTGTCAGGTCTCTTCAGCCGCCGCGGATTCAATATTGACAGTCTGACTGTCGGGGAAACGGAAGATCCTTCTGTTTCACGTATGACTATCGCGGTGACCGGGGCGGATCCGGTGCTCGAACAGATAATCAAGCAGCTCGAAAAACTGGTGGATGTTATTTCTGTCCGCCAACTGGACCCTTCTTCATGTCTGCGGCGGGAAATCATGCTGGTCAAGATCAGCGCCGGCGAAGAGACCCGTCCGGCGGTCATAGAGATAGCCGGGATTTTCCGTTCCAGGGTTATTGATGTTTCTTCCACCACCATTACCATTGAGGCCACAGGCGATATAGAAAAACTTAACGGCCTTATTCTGCTTCTCCGTCCCTATGGCGTTCTCGAACTTGCCCGCACCGGCCTTGTAGCCCTGGAGCGCGGGGCCAGGATACTTTCCGTATCTTCCGTACTAAACATTAGTAACTAACCGGCAATTGCGCGGCGGCCTTTGGCCTCTGTAAGACAATTACCGGACACTCACCAATATGAAAAAGCCTCAGGGCTTTTTCGAGGAGGAATTATGGCTTTAATGTACTACGAAAAAGATTGTGATCTGGGGGCCCTCAAGGGCAAGACCATCGCCGTTATAGGCTACGGTTCCCAGGGACATGCCCATGCCCTTAACGCCAAGGAGTCGGGCCTGAAGGTCATTGTGGGGCTCTACGAAGGTTCCGCCTCCTGGAAGAAGGCCGAAGATTCAGGCCTTACGGTAAAGACCGCCAGGGAAGCCGCCGAGGTAGCAGATTTCATCATGATTCTTATCAATGATGAAAAGCAGGCCAGGCTCTATACCGAATCGATAAAGAGCGCTCTTAAACCGGGCAAGACCCTGGCGTTTGCCCACGGCTTTAATATTCACTTTGGACAGATTACGCCGCCTCCTGATATTAACGTGGTGATGATCGCCCCCAAGGGTCCCGGACACACGGTGCGCGAGCAGTATCTTGCCGGCGCCGGCGTACCCTGCCTCGTCGCGGTTTACCAGGACGCGTCGGGAGACGCCAAGCGCCTGGGCCTTGCCTATGCGGCGGCCATAGGCGGCGCGCGGGCCGGGGTTCTCGAAACCACTTTTAAGGAAGAAACCGAGACCGACCTTTTCGGCGAACAGGCCGTGCTCTGCGGCGGCGTTTCCGCCCTGATGAAGGCGGGCTATGAAGTGCTGGTGGAAGCGGGCTATCAACCGGAAAGTGCCTACTTTGAGGTAATGCACGAAATGAAGCTCATTATTGACCTGGTGAACCGGGGGGGCCTGAGCTTTATGCGCTATTCAATCTCGGATACCGCCGAATACGGCGACTATGTGAGCGGGCCCAGGATTATCACCGGTAAAACGAAAGACGCCATGCGCCAGGTGTTAAAGGAAATTCAGAACGGCAAGTTTGCCAGGGAATGGATACTGGAAAATCAGGTGAACCGTCCCAACTTTAACCGTATGCGGGCCATTGAGGCGGAGCATCCCATTGAAAAAGTAGGAAAGGAACTCCGTTCCATGATGGGCTGGATAAAAAAGAACGAGGAGAAGTAAAAGGTACAGGGAGAATTTGTATGTCTGTAAACGCGAATCGCATCATCAGGATATTTGACACAACGCTCAGGGACGGCGAACAGTCGCCGGGCTGCAGCATGAATCCCAAGGAAAAACTGGAGGTCGCGCGGCGCATTGAGAAGCTCGGCGTTGACGTCATCGAGGCCGGGTTTCCCGCGTCAAGCCCCGGCGATCTTGAGTCGGTAAAGAACATCGCCGGTGTCATCAGGAACTGCTCTGTGGCGGGCCTGTGCCGTTCACTGGAAACGGACATTGACGCGGCCCGCGAGGCGCTTGGGAAAGCCGCCCGTCCCCGCCTACACATCTTTCTCGCCACTTCCCCCATACACATGGAATACAAGCTCAAGATGACTTCCGGTCAGGTGCTTGAGCAGGCCGCCGCCTCGGTCAGGTACGCGAAAAAATTCTGTTCGGATATAGAATTCTCCGCCGAAGACGCGTCGAGGAGCGATCCTGATTTTCTGTGCCGGGTGTTTGGCGAAGCCATAGCGGCCGGGGCGACGACGGTGAACATACCCGATACGGTGGGCTACGCTGTTCCCGGCGAATTCGGCGCCCTGGTCCGTTATGTGAAAGAACATACCCCCGGCGCGGAAAAGGCCGTGTTCTCCGTGCACACGCACGATGACCTCGGCCTCGCGGTGGCCAACAGCCTTGCGGCGGTGGCAGCCGGGGCAGACCAGATTGAGTGTACTGTCAACGGCATAGGCGAGCGGGCGGGCAACGCTTCCCTTGAGGAAATCGTCATGGCCCTAAGGGTGCGCGGGGATTTCCTTAAAGCCGATACCCGCGTTGACGCAACCCAGCTCTACGGGTTGAGCCGGCTGGTGACCCAGGTTACCGGCGTCAAGGTTCAACCTAACAAGGCCATAGTGGGGGACAATGCCTTTGCCCATGAGGCCGGCATACACCAGCACGGCGTTCTCATGAACCGGACTACCTATGAGATTATGACCCCTGAGTCTGTGGGTATCTCGAAGAACCAGATGGTACTCGGCAAACATTCGGGCCGCCATGCCTTTGAGGAACGGCTCAAGGAGCTTGGCTTTACTGTTGATACCCAGACCCTTGAGACGGTTTTTGCCCAGTTCAAGGACCTGGCCGACAAGAAAAAAGTGGTAAGCGACCGGGACATAGAAGCCCTGGTGATGGACACGGCGGCCAAGGCGCCTGAGACCTGGCATCTTGAACACTGGGCGGTAAACACAGGCTCGGCCCTCGGCGCTTCGGGCACCGTCAGGCTTCAGCATAAAGACGGTTCAATCCAAAAGGAAGTTTCCATGGGAGACGGCCCCATTGATTCAATCTTTAAGGCCATAAACCACATCACAGGCAGGGAGCCGGAACTGGACCTGTACGAGATTGGCGCGATTACCGGCGGTTCATCGTCGCAGGGAGAAACCATAGTAAAAATAAGCAAGGACGGACGGCACTGGAACGGCAGGGGAGTTTCGACCGATGTGATAGAGTCGTCAATCAAGGCCTACCTTTCGGCAATCAACGCAATGGAATGGGACCTCGAGGCCGGAGCGTCCAAATGAGGCAGGGATGAAGATAGAAATACTCGATACCACTCTCAGGGACGGTTCCCAGGGAGAACGCATAAGTTTTTCGGTGCGGGACAAGATAGCGATAACCGAGGCCCTTGACGAACTCGGCGTTGCCTGGATAGAGGCGGGGAATCCGGGGAGCAATCCCAAGGATCTTGAATTTTTCCGCCTCGCTTCTTCACTGAAGCTCCGTCACGCGAAACTCTGCGCCTTCGGTTCCACCAGGAAGAAGGGAATCACGCCCGAAAAGGACGGCCAGTTGAAAAGCCTGCTGGCGGCCGGGACCGAGGCTGTGGTGATTTTCGGCAAGAGCTGGGATCTCCATGTTACCGAAGTGCTCCGCGCCGGCCTTGATGAAAATATCGCCATGATAGCGGAGACGGTCGCGTTCCTCAGGGAACGGGGGAGGACGGTGATATTTGACGCCGAGCATTTCTTTGACGGCTGGAAAGCCAATCCCGCTTACGCCCTCTCGACACTGAAAGCCGCCGCCGGAGCCGGGGCCGGCTGCATTGTACTCTGCGATACCAACGGCGGGAGTTTCCCTGACTGCGTCGCCAGGGGAAGCGCCGCCGCGAAAAAGGCCCTCGCTCATCTTGCTTCGCCTTCCGGCCGGGGCGCTTCCGCCAAAGGCACGGGGATACGGATCGGCATTCATGCGCATAACGACGCGGGCATGGCCTGCGCCAATACGGTTACGGCCGTTGAGGCGGGCTGTACCCATGTGCAGGGAACCCTGGTCGGTTTTGGGGAACGCTGCGGCAATACCGCCCTGGCGGCGCTTATTCCTTCGATAGAAATAAAACTGAAAAAGACCTGCCTTCCACCGGGGAAGCTGGCGCGTCTTACAGAGCTGACCTGGAAAGTAGCCGAGGCCGCCAATGTGGCGGTCCCCGACAACATGCCCTATGTGGGGCATCAGGCCTTTGTCCACAAGGCGGGCATGCACGCCGACGGCATACTCAAGGTGAGCCGTTCCTTTGAACACATAGAACCTGCTCTGGTAGGCAACAGCCGCCATTTCCCCGTGAGTGAGACGGGAGGCCGCTCGGCCATTGCCGAAAGGGTGAGGAAGATAGACCCTTCGGTTACCAGGGACCATCCTCTTACCGTACTGCTTTCCGAAAAAGTCAAGGAGCTTGAAGCGGCGGGCTGGCAGTTTGAAGGCGCGGACGCCAGCTTTGAACTTCTGGTCAGGCGTCTCATCGCCGAATCCCAGGCAAAGTCTTCCGCCGGGGCAAAGGCGGCGTACAAACCCCTGTTCAAAATTCTCGCCTACAGAGTGGTGAGCGAACATCCCACAGGCAGTTCCATAGCCTGTTCTCACGCGTGGGTCAAGGTGCTTGTTGACGGCAGGGACGAGATAGCCGCCGCCGAGGGAAACGGCCCGGTTCACGCCCTGGACGGGGCGCTGCGCCGGGCGCTGGTTCATTTCTACGCTGAATTGAAGCAGGTGCGCCTTTTGGATTACAAGGTCAGGGTCATAGACGGTAATGAAGCCACGGCGGCGAAGGTCAGGGTGCTTATAGAATCAACCGACGGCCTCCGCAGTTGGAGCACGGTAGGCGTCTCGGACGACATCATTGACGCGAGCCGCGCGGCGCTGGTTGATTCAATAGAATATAAACTCATCATTGACAACGAAGCCGGCGGCACAGGAGGAAAGACAGCATGAACTATTCAATAGCGTTGATTCCCGGCGACGGGATAGGGCCGGAGGTTACAGGCCCGGCGGTGGAACTTCTTGACGCGGTCGGCGATAAGGCGGGTCATGTGTTTCATTATGTTGAACTTGAGGCCGGCGGCAGGGCCATAGACAGTACCGGCGTACCCCTTCCCGAAGGCGTTGTGGAAACGGCCGCCCATTGCGACGCCCTGCTCCTGGGCGCTGTGGGCGGTCCCAAGTGGGAAAAACTTCCCGGCGATCTCAGGCCCGAGCGGGCTCTCCTGGGCCTGCGCAAAGGCCTCGGCGTATTTGCCAATCTCAGGCCGGCCTCTCTTTTGCCCCAGCTCCGCTCGGCCTGTCCCTTAAAAGACGAGGTCCTCACGGCGGCCCATCCCGGCGGCGAACCGGGCTTTGACCTGCTCATCGTGCGGGAGCTTACCGGCGGCCTTTACTTTGGGGAACGGGGAAGGAGCGCCGACGGGTCAAGCGCCTTTGACACCGAAACCTATTCCCGGAAGGAAATAGAGCGGGTGCTCCGCACAGGCTACGCGGCGGCGGCAAAAAGGCGGAAGAAGCTCTGCATGGTTGACAAGTCCAACGTGCTTGAATCATCAAGGCTCTGGCGGGAAGTTGCCGAAGAGATGGCAAAGGAATATCCTTTAATCGAAACGAGTTATATGTATGTCGATAACTGCGCCATGCAACTGGTGCGCAATCCCGGACAGTTCGACGTCATTGTTACCTCGAACCTGTTCGGCGACATTCTTTCCGATGAGGCGTCGGTGCTTACCGGTTCCATAGGCATGCTGCCTTCGGCGAGCCTGGGCAGCGCCGATGCCGCGGGCGGAAAAGCAATCATGGGCATGTACGAGCCCATACACGGTTCCGCCCCGGACATAGCGGGAAAGGACATAGCCAATCCCCTGGCGGCCATACTTTCAGGGGCGATGATGCTTCGCTATTCATTCGGCCTCGAAAAAGAGGCGGCGCTCATTGAGGCGGCGGTCAACCAGGTCCTTGACAGCGGGCTGCGTACCGCCGACATAGCCGGAAAGAGCGGCGTCAGGGAGACCATTGTGGGAACCAGGGCCATGGCGGACGCGGTGCTCAAGGCCGTTGAAAGCGCGCCCTGGCCGGCCTGAGTTTCAATTCAATAGAAAGGAGAAAACCATGCGCAGTGATTCGGTAAAGAAGGGCATAGCACGGGCCCCCCATCGTTCCCTTTTTAAGGCCCTGGGTTTTATTGATGAGGAATTTGAAAGGCCCCTCATCGGCATAGCCGTAGCCAAAAGCGAGATCGTACCCGGCCACGTCCACCTGGACACGGTAGCCAGGGCAGCGGCGGACGGGGTGCGCATGGCCGGCGGCGTGCCCGTACAGTTTCCGGTAATAGGGGTATGCGACGGAATCGCCATGAACCATGAAGGTATGCGCTATTCCCTCGTTACCAGGGAACTCATAGCCGATTCCATAGAGTGTATGGTCATGGCCCATGCCTTTGACGCCATGATCTATATTCCCAACTGTGACAAGATAGTGCCCGGCATGCTCATGGCAGCCGCGAGGCTCAATCTTCCCTCGGTCTTTGTATCCGGGGGGCCCATGCTCGCGGGCAGGCGGGACGGCAAGCCCCTGACCCTGACCGCCATTTTTGAGGCTGTGGGCGCCGTGGGCGCGGGACTGATGAGCGAGGCTGAGCTTGCCGAACTTGAGGACATAACCTGTCCGGGCTGCGGTTCTTGTTCGGGGATGTTTACCGCCAATTCAATGAACTGCGTTACCGAGGCCCTGGGCCTTGCCCTGCCGGGAAACGGAACCATACCGGCGGTCATGGCGGAGCGGCTGCGCCTGGCCAAGAAAACAGGCATGCTGGTCATGGATGTCCTTAAAAAGAACATAACGCCGAAAATGATTTTAACCGAAAGGGCCTTTCTCAACGCCCTGGCCCTGGACATGGCCCTGGGCTGCTCCACCAACACGGCGCTCCACCTTCCGGCGGTGGCAAACGAGGCGGGTTTCAAACTGGACCTTGAGCTGCTTAACAGGATAAGCGCCGTTACGCCAAATCTCTGCAAGCTCTCGCCCGCCGGACCCAGCGCCATAGAGGACCTCCACGCGGCGGGGGGCATACCGGCGGTGTGTTCCGAGCTTGCGAAGAAGAAGCTCCTTGACCTTGAGGCTCCGACAGTATACGGCGTTCTCGGCGACGCCCTTGCGGGGGCCGGGAACAAAAATACCGAAGTAATACGACCCATAGAAAATCCCTATTCAAAGACCGGAGGGCTTGCGGTCCTCAGGGGCAATCTTGCCCCCCAGGGCGCGGTGGTCAAGCAGAGCGCCGTGGCCCCGGCCATGCTCAGGCATGAAGGACCGGCACGGGTTTTTGACACGGAGGAAGGGGTCTTTGACGCCATCATGGGCGGGGCAATAAAACCCGGCGATGTTGTCGTTATACGCTATGAAGGTCCCAGGGGCGGACCGGGCATGAAGGAAATGCTTTCGCCCACGAGCGCCCTGGCCGGGATGCGGCTTGACGACAA
>JAISDF010000046.1 GCA_031265025.1 Spirochaetaceae bacterium | reverse complement strand
TTCTTTCGCACTTCCCGGAAATAGGCGGCGATTTCGAGGAGCAGCTTAATATCAAGGCCCGTGTCGTATTCGGTGCCCCTGAAAATCTCCACCATGGTTTCGGTGGGGCTGTGGCTCGTACCCATAGCCAGGGAGGAAATCACCGTGTCGAGTATCTCCGCCCCAGCCTCGGCGGCCTTGGTCAGGGTCGCCACGGACATCCCTGTGGTGGCGTGGGAGTGGATTTCGATGGGAAGGTCCGTCACCTTTTTGATCGCTTTCACGAGGTCGTAGGCTACATAGGGCTTGAGGAGCCCCGACATATCCTTGATGGCGATGGAATCCGCGCCTATATCAACGTACTGCTTGGCCAGTTCCGCGTATTTTTCGATAGTATGAAAGGGGGTTACGGCATAGGAAATGGCCGCCTGAATGTGTTTGCCCGTCTTCTTCGCCGCGGCGGCGGCGGCCCGGAAATTGCGGGGATCGTTCACCGCGTCAAAAATACGGAAAATATCCACCCCGTCTTTGGCGGCGTATTCCACGAATTTAGCAACCACGTCGTCGGCGTAATGGCGGTAACCCAAAAGGTTCTGCCCCCGGAGGAGCATCATGATCTTCGTATTGGGAAGGGCTTTTTTAAGTTTTTTGAGCCTTTCCCAGGGATCTTCGTTCAAAAAACGGATACAGGCGTCAAAGGTGGCCCCGCCCCAGGCTTCCAGGGCGAAAAATCCCACTTTGTCGAGCTTTTCACAGACCGGCAGCATGTCGGAGGTGACCATACGGGTGGCAAAAAGGGACTGATGGGCGTCCCGCAGCACCAAATCGGTAAGTTTTACTTTAGGCATTATCTTTCCTGTATTCAGTAAGCGCGGCGCTTATGGCGGCGTTTACAGCCTTTCGCGGCGTTCCGCCCGGAAGCGGAACAGCGGCGGTTTCTTCTTCCTGGGGAACTATCCCGCGAATCAATTTTCCGGTCAGGGTAACGCTGATAACCAGAATAATGAGAAATAAAAACACAACAGCCATGCCGAGAAGGGTCAGCACTCCGCTCTGTCCCAGCATATCAAAAATAGTCATAGACACTCCTCTATCTTCAATAAGGATACAAAATAAGGCCTTTGGATTCAAGGGGCCGTTACATGTAACAGGACCCTGAGGAGGCCCCTTTTCACTCTTGTCTTGTCAGGATGGTCCTATTATACTGAAATCAACCGTAAAAAGGAGAAGAATATGGAGAGAAACGCGGTTATAGACCGGGCAAAAGAGTATATAAGCAGGGAAAAAGATCCCCATTTCCGCAAAGAGGTAGAGGAACTTCTCTTAAAAGAGGATTTTAAGGAGCTTGAAGACCGTTTCTACCGTATGCTGGAATTCGGCACCGGAGGACTCAGGGGGATTATCGGCGGGGGTTATAACCGCATGAATACCCTGGTGGTAAAAAGCGCCACCCAGGGGCTCGCGTCCTATCTTCGCAAGGCTTCGGGCGAAAAGGCCTCGGCGGGGACCCTCAAGGCTGTTGTCGCCTTTGACAGCCGCCATTATTCGGTGGAATTCGCCGAGGCGTGCGCGCTGATTTTTGCCGCCAACGGTATAAAGACCTACCTTTTTTCCGCCCTGAGACCCACGCCGGAACTGTCCTTTGCCATACGCCGTCTTGGCTGTGATACGGGCATAGTGGTTACCGCAAGCCACAATCCTCCCCAATACAACGGCTACAAGGCCTACTGGAATGACGGCGGCCAGGTAATAAGCCCCCATGATACGGGGATCATCGACGAAGTCAACAGGGTAACTGAAATAAAAGAGATGGGGAGGGACGAGGCCCTTGCGAAGGGGCTGCTCACGATTATTGACAGGGAAATCGACGAAGCCTACTGGACCATGGTGAAGAGCAGGCTCTTCAGGCCGGATCTGATAAAGGAAAAAGCGGGGGAGGTAAAAATAGTCTACACGCCCCTTCACGGCACCGGCGCCCTTCATGTTGAAACCGTGCTGGGAAGCCTGGGTCTCAAGGTCATCACCGTCCCCGAACAGCGCGAGGGAAACGGGGACTTTCCTACCGTGGCCTTTCCCAATCCGGAAGAGGCGGCGGCCCTGGAAATGGCGGTCAAACTCGGCAGGGAAAAGAACGCCGATGTGGTTATGGCCACCGACCCCGACGCCGACCGTTTCGGAATCGCCGTTCCCTCAGGCGGGGCAAAGCCCGGCGCGATGGGGGCCCCGGCGCAAAGCCATGCCGGGGAATTTACCCTTGTTACGGGCAACCAGATGGGCGCGCTTCTCGCCGACTATATTTTCCTTTCCCTTAAAGAGCTGGGAAGGATGCCGAAAAATCCCGCCATGGTAAACAGCATAGTTACTACCGGCATGCAGGGGAAGATCGCCCAATACTACGGCGCCGCCTGTCTTGAGTGCCTCACGGGTTTTAAGTGGATAGCGGATATTATACGCCGCTGCGAGGAGGACGGAAGCCATACGGTGGTATTCGGCACCGAAGAAAGTTACGGCTACCTCATCGAAAACGAAGTGCGCGACAAGGACGGGGTTTCCGCGGCGGCGCTGACCGCCGAGATGACCATTTACTGGAGGAGCAAGGGCAAGGGCCTCCTTGACCGGCTCAACGAACTTTACGGCATCGCGGGTTACTGGGAAGAAATGGGCATTTCCAAATACTTCCAGGGTCCTGACGGCCCCGCCATCATGAAGGGCATCATGGAAGAATACCGGAAAAATCCTCCCGTAACGCTGGGCGGGCTCAGGGTTGTCAAAGTACGGGATGTGCTAAAGTCGCTGTGGATCATACCCGGCAAGGGTAAGGGGACGGAAAAGGTTTCGCTGCCCAAAAGCGATGTGCTCCAGTTCTATCTTGAGGACGGAACCGTGGTAAGCGCCCGGCCCAGCGGCACCGAGCCCAAGATAAAATTCTACGCCACAAGCTGTACCAAAGTTACCGGAAGCCTTGGGGAGGCAAAGGCGGAAGCGGCCAAAAAACTTGGCGCGATAAAGCAGGACATACGCAAGGTCATCGGCGACTGAAGCGGGACGGACGGAAAGAGATCCGATGAGCGGGTTTGACTGGGCGGTTGACGCCTTTTTCAAGGGGGCGGCGTTTACGGCGTTTGACATTGAAACCACCGGTCTCTATTGCCAGACCGACCGCATCGTCGAACTGGGCGCCGTTAAATTTGACCGCCGGGGCATTGCCGCGCGGTTTTCGGCGCTGGTAAATCCCGGCATACCCATGCCCGCCGGGGCAAGCAGGGTAAACGGCATAGATGACGCGATGCTGAGGGACAAGGCCCCCATCGAAGAGGCCCTGCCCGATTTTTTGCGTTTTACAAACGGCAGCATTCTGGTGGCACATAACGCCCCTTTTGACTGCGGCTTTATCAACGAGAGCCTTAAACGGTACTATAGGGGGCCGGACCTGGCGTGGGGTAATTTTCAAGCGGACGGGGAACCGGAATCAGGCAAAAGCCGGTTCAGCGCCCCGTTCAGGGAACTTCCCAACCAGGTTGCCGACACCCTTGCCTTTGCCAGGGAGGCGTTTCCGAAACGGACGAGCTACAAGCTCCAGGACCTGGCCGGGGAATTCGGCATTGACGCGAAAGAGGCCCACCGGGCTTCGGATGACGCGCGGGTTTGTATGGAAGTATTTACAGCCTGCGTAAAACAGATACGTCCTGATTTTCATCAGGCTGTCAGGAGAACCGAATGATCATTAGGGAAACAGCGCCGTTCCTTTCAGCCGGGGTCCCGGAGCGGAACAGAGGGCGGGGAGCGGGACGCTTTGCGGGGAGGCTTAAGCCGCCGGCCGTTCTTGGCCTGGGCGTTCTCTTTGTTGTTCTCGCGTCCTGCTCCCTGAACCGCATGGTCATGAAAAAGGCGGCGGACATGTTGAGCGCCGGGGGCAGCGCCTCGGCGTTTACCGAAGACAACGACATTGAACTTGTGGGAGACGCCCTCCCCTTTGCCATCAAAATGTACGAGACGCTTCTGGCAAGCAACCCCGAACACCAGGGACTGCTCCTCACCACCGGTTCCCTTTTTGTCATGTACGCCAACGCCTATGTCCAGGGCCCCGCTGAAACGCTCGGTCCCGAAGACTACTTCGAAAAAGAAGCGCGCCTTAAAAGGGCCAAACAGCTTTACCTCCGGGGATCGTCCCTGCTCTACAGGGCCCTGGACAAAAAATATCCGGGATTCACGGAAGCCGGCGATGAGGACATAGGCCGCTACCTCGACAGGATGAAAAAAGACGATGTCCCCCTGCTGTACTGGACCACAGCCGGCATGCTTTCGGCCTATTCCCTTGATGTCTTTGATTTTGAACTGGGGGAAAAGATATATTCCCTTTCCGCCATGATAGGCAGGGCCTATGAGCTTGACCCTGACTTCAACATATCGGCCATTGATGAATTTTACATTATCTTCTATAGTTCCCTGCCGGAAGCGCTCGGCGGCAACCGGGAAAAGGCGCTGTTTCATTTCAACAAAGCTCTCGAAAAGACCGGGGGACATTCGGCGGGTCCCTATGTGGCCTATGCCCAGTCCTTCTGCGTTCCGGTCCAGGATTACGATGGCTTCAGGGAAAACCTGGAAAAAGCCCTGGCTGTTGATGAAAACGCGGAGCCGTCCATACGGCTGATGAACGCGCTGGCAAAGAGAAAGGCCCGGTTTCTTCTTGACAACGCCTATATTTATTTTTCGTTTTTGCCTTCCCCGTATGAAGAATGGTAAGGAGATATTATGAAGCATAACAGACTGTGTATCGCGGCGTTATTCCTTTTTTGCCTTGGCCCCCTTGCGCTTTTTGCCCAGCGCGGCCGGGGCAGTTCCCAGAGCGTCGAAATCAAAATCGCCTCCCCTGTCCCCGAAAATTCCCTTTGGGGGGCGAGCCTTAACCGCATCGCCGCGGAATGGACAAGAATAAGCGGAGGTCAGGTCAGGGTACGGGTGCTTCACGGGGGGACCGAGGGGGGCGAGGCGAAAATGCGCTCGTCCCTTGACGCCAACCAGATACAGGCGGCCGTCTTTACCACCTTCGGCCTCAGCGCCATCAATCCCGCCGTCATTACGCTGAGCTGTCCCTTTCTCATCCGCGACGACGCGGAATTCGACCTTGTCATGAGGGAAGTCCAGGGTGATTTTGAGGAAAGAATCAACAACACCACGCAGTATGTGATAATGGCCTGGTCCAAAGCCGGCTGGGTCAATGTTTTTTCAAGGGACCCGGTGCTGGTTCCCGATGACCTCAGGCGGCACAGGCTTGCCACCAACGCTGAGGCCAGCGACCTTAATACGGTGTTCAAGACCATGGGGTTCCAGCTTGTTGAAACAGATATCGTGGACGTGGCCGCCAAGATGGCAAGCGGGGCCATTACCGCGGTGTACCAGAGTCCGGCATCGGTGGCGGCCTACAGGCTTTACACCAATCTCAGAAACATGGCTTCGATCAATATAGCTCCCTTCCTCGGCGGCATAGTGATGAACAGAGTTACCTGGGAAAAAATCGATCCCCGGCACCGGGAGGAAATGATCAGGGTAACGCGGAGGATAGCCTCGGAACTTGACGCTTCCATGCAGAGAACCTCTGACGACGCCCTGCGCGTCATGAACCGTTCCGGCCTGGTCATTAACCGTCTCAGCGCCGCCCAGGAACGGCTCTGGGCCGATGAGGTTGAAAGGGCCCTGCCCAGCCTTTTGGGAACCATCTTTGACCGGGACATATACCAGAAAATAGACGCCATAGTGAGACGGTACCGGAACGGACAGCCCTGATGGAACGGAACGGCGGAAATCCCGCGAAAGAAGGCGGACACCTTGCCAGGATTATGGCGCTGGCGGAACACGGCATCTGTTACACCGCCCTCGGCCTCCTTGCCCTTGTGCCCGTACTGGAAGCCCTGCTCCGCCAGTTTTCCCTGACCATTCCGTCCGCCAGGGCGGTGACGGCACACATCTTCCTTGTCCTCGGCCTCTTTGCCGCCATGATCACCACGAAATCAAAGGAACATATTTCCATCGCCGTGGTTCAATATATAAAAAACGAAAAACTGAAAACCGTTCTGGCCCTCATAAGCGGTTCCCTTTCATCATTTCTGCTCACCCTCCTCGCCTGGAATTCGGCGTCCTTTCTCCGTTACGGTCTTTCCGGCCGCCTTGTGGGTTTTATCCCCAACCAGGTTTTCGCCCTGGCCATGCCCATAGCCTACGCGGTCATGGCCCTGCGCCTTGCCCTTGCCCTTCCGTGGAAAAAGGCCCGGCCCTTTCTTTCCGCGCTGCCCCTGCTTTTGGGAACGGCCTGCGCCCTGCCGGCCATCGCCAAGATGATCTGGGGTTTTGAACCGCCGCAGGCCCTCCTCTTCTGGCTTGATTTCCTTTACGACACGGCCCATGTTGTCAAGGTTCCCGCCATACTGCTCCTCATAGCGGCGGCCCTTGCCGGCACGCCGATTTTCGCCGCCATAGGCGGCATAGCCATGATCATACTTCAGGCGGCCTTTGGCGAACCCGAGGCGGTGCCCATACAGATTTATTCGGCCCTTACCGACGGGGATATCATCGCCATTCCCCTCTTTACCCTGACAGGGTTCTTTCTTTCGGAAAGCAAGGCCGGCGAAAGGCTGCTCCAGACCTTCAGGAGCCTTTTTAACTGGATACCCGGCGGCATGATTATCGCCACGGTAATCATCTGCGCCTTCTTTACCTCCTTTACCGGCGCGTCGGGGGTAACGATACTGGCCTTGGGCGGACTGCTCTATACGATTTTAACCGAAAAGTCCCAGTACCCGGACCGTTTTTCCATAGGGCTGCTTACGTCCTCGGGCTGCATAGGGCTGCTCTTTCCGCCCAGCCTCCCCATCATACTCGTAGGTTCCACATCCAATACTATTCTTCATTTTATGGGGGGAACCGTTGATTCAAGCATACTGCATTATTTTATAGGCGCCCTCATACCCGGCTGTATTCTTGTTACGGCCATGATAGTCTTTGGCATCGGCGCGTCGCGCAGGGTAAAAATACCTGTCGAGGCTTTTGAATTCCCAAAGGCGGCCCGTTCCCTTAAACACGCGGCCTTTGAGATACTCCTTCCGTTTTCGCTTATCGCCCTTTATTTTTCGGGCATACTTTCACTGGTCGAAATCAGCGCCGTGTCGGTGTTCTATGTATTTATCACCGAGGTGCTCATCCACAAAGACATAGCCGTCGCCGACACGGCAAAGGTGTTCCTCAAGGCGGTCCCCATCATAGGAGGGGTGCTCTCCATACTTGCCATGGCCAAGGGCCTTTCCTACGCCATCATCGACACCCAGGTTCCCCAAAATTTTACCCGCTGGATGCAGGCGGCGGTGGAATCAAAATACCTTTTTCTCCTGCTCCTCAACCTGGCCCTTCTTGTGGTGGGCTGCCTCATGGACATATTTTCGGCCATACTCGTGGTACTGCCCCTCATCGTGCCCCTCGGCCAGGCCTACGGCATAGACCCGGTTCACCTGGGAGTCATCTTTATCATCAACCTTGAAGTAGGTTTTCTCACGCCGCCTGTGGGCATGAACCTGTTCCTCGCAAGCTACCGTTTCAAGAGGCCCTTTATGGAAATCTGCCGCTTTGTCCTGCCCTTCCTGCTTATTCAGCTTGTGGTGGTATTCCTCGTAACCTATGTGCCGGCCCTGTCAACCGCACTGATAAAGCTGGTCCGGTAGCCCCTACACTGTAGCCGACTAATCCAGATTGAAGGTCTTGAGTATCTTTTCAAGCTGTACGGGTTTTCCGTTGGCGTCATCCGCCGTTACCGTGGTGAAGATCCAGCCTTCAATTTTAGCAGGATCAACACCGGCGGCGATAAAGGGTTCGGGGTTAAGCGCAAAGACCATATCCTTGTCATTGGTGGCCATATCCTTGGCCCATTCGAAAACATTGCCGTCTCCAAGGTTTACCCCGTAATGGTCCATAGCCCCGTGATAGCCTATGGCCTTTCGTTTCAGCTTTACAATGTGCTCATAGGAAGCAAGGGGCGCGGCTTCTCCGTTATACGTCAATGTTTCGTCGCCGAGTTTGGTTCCAACCGTGAGTTTGCCCCCGGCAGCCCTTACGGTTCCGCCCAGCCTGTTCACGTCAAGACCGGCGGCAATAAAGGGCGCGGCGTTAAATTCAAGCATAACATCATAGAGCGGGCTTTCCGCGTAGTTCCTGCTCCAGACGAAGCGGGCCTCGTTGTCGGGCGCGGACAGGGACCAGCCGCCGTTTGCTTCGTCAAATGTCAGCGCCTGGGGAATCCGTTTGAGGAGTTTGTCAAACGCGGAGACAGAATCCTTTCCTACCACGTCAAGGTTCCCGCAGGAAAGGAAGGCCAGGGCGAACAGCCCTCCGATAAAAACGCCCGTGATCAATCTTTGTCTTTTCATGTTATCCACCATAAATTTATTTTATCCGTTTAAGCCGTAACGCGTTGGTAAGCACCGAGACAGAACTCATGCTCATGGCCGCGGCGGCAAAAATGGGATTAAGGAGGGGCCCTCCAAAGAGATACAGAATGCCCGCGGCGACAGGAATACCCAGGGTATTATACCCAAAGGCCCAAAACAGATTCTGCTTGATGGTCCTGATGGTTTTCTTGCTCAGATTGACCGCCGAGGAAACATCCATAAGGTCGCTCCGCATGAGCACAATATCCGCGCTTTCCATGGCTACATCCGTCCCGCTGCCTATGGCAATGCCGATATCAGCCTGGGCCAGGGCCGGAGCGTCATTGATACCGTCCCCTACCATGGCGACAAAGCGCCTGCGGTGTTTTTCCTCCCGCGGCGGGGTTGTTGATTCCCCGTAGTATTCCTGTAACTTTTTTACCTCATTGGACTTGTCCTGGGGCAGCACTTCGGAAAGCACCCTGTCAATACCGACCTGCCGGGCGATGGCGCCGGCGGTCTTTTTGTTGTCTCCGGTTATCATGGCAACTTCTATCCCCATTCCCCGGAGGCTTTCTATGGCCGCCCTGCTGGAAGGTTTTACCACATCGGCTACCGCCACAATCCCGGCGATTTTTCCGTTCAGCGCGGCGTACATGGGCGTCTTGCCTTCGGCGGCCAGGCGGTCGGATTCGGTTTCCAGTTCGGCAAGGGCTATGCCGCGTTCGTCCATGAGCTTGCGGTTTCCCGCCAGAATACGGCACGGACCGCCGGCCCCGCTGAGTTCCGCCTCAATGCCCCTGCCGGTAAGGGCCTCAAAGCCTGACGCCGTAAAGAGAAGGAGCCCCGTCTCTTCCGCGCCCGCGACAATGGCCTGGCCCAGAGGGTGTTCCGATCCTTTTTCCGCCGAAGCGGTTATGCGCAAGAGATAATCCCTGTCAATGCCCTCCGCGGTAACTATGTCCGTGATCCGGGGCCTTCCTTCGGTAATGGTTCCCGTTTTGTCGAATACTATGGTCTGTATTTTATGGGCCGTTTCCAGGGCCGCTCCGCTCTTGATCAGGATGCCTTTTTCAGCGCCCTTCCCCGTTCCCACCATGATAGCCGTAGGAGTGGCAAGCCCGAGGGCGCAGGGACAGGCGATGACCAGTACGGAAATAAAGATGGTAAGGGAAAACTCAAGGGGCGTCTTTCCGTCCGGCGGGACGGCAAGCCCCGATGAAGAGGCGGCAAACCACGCAAGGCCCGCGAGCAGGGCAATCACACAGACAATGGGAACAAAATAGCCGGATACTATATCCGCCATCTGCGCAATCGGAGCCTTTGAGCCCTGGGCGTCTTCCACAAGTTTAATGATCTGTGCCAGGGCGGTATCGCTTCCGGTTTTTTCCGCCCTGAAGCGGATGACGCCGTTACTGTTGATAGTCGCGGCATACACCTTGTCCCCGGCCTTCTTGTCCACGGGCATGCTCTCCCCGGTGAGCATAGATTCATCAATGGCCGTATGCCCGTCAATGATCTCCCCGTCAACAGGTATCTTGGCTCCCGGTTTCACCACAATAGTATCGCCGGGTATCACTTCATCTATGGGGATTTCTTTCTCAAGGGTTCCCCCGGAACCGTCATCAACGACAACAATCGCCGTTTTTGGGGCAAGGCCCATTAGTTTCTTGATCGCCGCGCTGGTACGCCCCTTGCTTACCGCTTCCAGCGTTTTACCCAGCAG
>JAISDF010000041.1 GCA_031265025.1 Spirochaetaceae bacterium | reverse complement strand
GTATGAAACAACATATAACTATGATGATCTTCCTGCTTTGCCTGGCCGGTGGACTTGCCGCCCAGTCATTGCGGGGAGAGACAGTGTACGTTACCGTTAAAACCGCCGCGCTCAAGAATTCAACCGGGTTTTTTGCACGGGCCAACGGAACGGTGCAATACGGCGATGCCTGTACCGTGCTTCAGGAACGGGGCAGATGGGTGGAGATTCGTTCAAACGCGAACCGCTCCCTGCAGGGCTGGATGGCCTCGGCCAATGTCAGTACCAGACGGGTAGTCTCGTCTTCTACCTCAGCTTCGGCTTCGGCTGATGAGCTTGCCCTGGCCGGAAAAAGTTTTTCCGAAGAGGTGGAGCGCGCCTACCGGACTGAGGAGAATCTTGACTACGACAGCATAGACAGGATGGAACAGCCTGTGGTCAGCACCAATGAACTGCGCGATTTTATTGTTGAAGGCCATCTTGAGGGGGTTGAATGATGAAAAAAACCCTTGCCAAAAAATGCGCCCTCTGCGCCCTCCTTGTCATAGCGGTCCTTGCCTCGTCCTGCTCCTCGTTTTCCATTGATCCGGCCAAGGCCCTTTCCGGGGCCATCGAAACCGGAAAGGCCTGGAGCCGGGCGGGAGAGGAGTTTACGCCCGAACAGGAATATTATTTGGGCAGGGCTGTGGGGGCCAATGTACTCAGTTTTTATAAGGTCTATACCGCCAACCCCGCCCTGACCGCTTATGTAAACCGGATATGCCAGACCATCGCCATCAATTCGCCGTGGCCGGATATTTATAACGGCTATCATGTCGCTGTCCTTGACAGTGACGAAATCAACGGCTTCGCTACTTCGGGAGGGCATATCTTTTTAACCAGGGGACTCATAGCCTGCGCCGAATCCGAAGACGCCCTTGCCTCGGTTATTGCCCATGAGATTGCCCACATACAGCTCCAGCACAGCCTTGAGGCCATCAAGAAGGGCAGAAAAACCCAGGCCATCCTGACTACCGCGGGTTCCATAGCCGGGGCGATTGACAATGACAATATCGCCGCCCTTACCGACGCCTTTGGCGAGTCTATCCAGTCGGCTATTTCTACTATGGTCAATTCAGGCTATGCCCGGGACCAGGAATTCGACGCCGACAAAACAGCCCTCGGCCTCATGGCGGAAGCGGGCTACGATCCCGCGGCGCTTATCGAGATGCTTACGGTACTTAGGGCAAACCAGGGCGGACAGCCCAACAGGGGTTTTGCCAAAACCCATCCCAGTCCCCAGGACCGCATCAACAGCGCGGCAAACGCCGTTTCTTCGTATAATGTGAACGACACCCGGTCTTTCCGGGGACCCAGGTTCAGGCAGTCCATCCAAAGATAGCACGCCGGAAGTTGGCCGGAACCCCGGTTCCGGTCAACCCTACTATACCGACGCCGGAAGCCGCCGGGAGGCCCGGTACAGGGCTGTTTAGAAAACAGGCTGTCATGACAGTTCCAAACAAAATCAGCCGCTTTACGGCGGCCCTGCTCGTTGGTTTTTCCACCTTTGTCCTGGCGGGTCTTCTCTACATGACCGGGGCGTTTGATTTTGCCGAATATAAAACCTATGATTTTCGCGTCCGTTTCTTTGCGGAAAAAAGCCGCCCCTCGGACAACATCGCGCTGATACTGCTCAACCAGGCAAGCCTGGACTGGGCCAAAGAGGAACGGCGCTGGTCCTGGCCCTGGCCCAGGGCGGCCTATGCGGAAATAGCCGACTACCTTAATCTTGGGGGAGCGGCCTCCCTTTCTTTCGATATTATCTTTTCCGAACCTTCAATATATGGTGATGAAGACGACGCGGAATTCATCAGGGCGTCAAAACAGTACGGCAAAGTAGGACAGACTGTCTTCTTTAGTTCTTCAACAGGGGTTCAACAGGAATGGCCAAGCGGTCTTGATACGCCCCTCTTTGCTGTTACGGGATTTGACGAACTGCCCCGGACGCTGCATATAGAAAGCCGCATCCCGGACTCAGGCGCGGTCAGCATGGTACTGCCCATACCCGGACTCAGAGATGCCGCCGGGGCCCTAGGTAATATTACCGGCATCGCCGATTCGGACGATGTGTTCAGGCGGCTTTCCCCCTTCATCCTTTTTGACGGGAAAGCTGTTCCTGGTCTTTCCCCGGCGGCGCTCATGCTTGGCGGGAGCGGCACGGATATTGCGTATAACAAAAAGAAACAATCTTTTTCCTGGGGAGACTATGTTATTCCCGTTGATAAGGACGGCAGGGCACTGCTCCGTTTCCGGGGCAGCCTTAACCGCTACAGCCCCTACAGCGCAGCGGAAGTACTCCAGAGCGCCGAGGCCTACAGGCAGGGCGGCGAAGCGCTGCTTTTGCCCGAAGATTTCGCCGGACGGCATGTATTTGTCGGGCTCTACGCTCCGGGACTTTTTGATATATGCACCACGCCAATTGAGTCTGCCTATCCGGGGATGGGCATGCACGTTACCATGCTGGACAATATGCTCCAGGGAGATTTCATACGCAAGAGTTCCGTTGGCCTTGACTTCTTCATCCTTTTTGCCGTTATCATGCTCATCGCCTTTATGTCCATCGCGTCAAACCGCATACCCCTCCCCGCGACTGTGGCGGCAAGCGCCGCACTCCTGGCGGCCGAAGCTGCCGCCTGCTTTGCGTCCTATGAACTCCTCGGCCTGTGGATACCCATGGCCGCCCCTCTCTCGGGAGGCCTCCTGGCCTTCCTTGCCGGAACCCTGTACAACTACGCTACCGAGGGCAGGCAGAAGCGCTTCATCAAATCGGCGTTCAGCCAGTACCTTTCGCCCGCGGTCATTGAACAGATCATCGCCGATCCTTCCCAGCTTAAACTGGGCGGCGAAAAACGGGAAATGACCGCCATCTTTACCGATGTGCGGAGTTTTTCTACCATTTCTGAGGCACTGGGCGATCCGGCAAAACTCGTCGAACTGCTCAACCATTACCTCACCAGGATGAGCGACATCATCCTTGCCAACCAGGGAACCATCGACAAATACGAGGGCGACGCCATCATCGCCTTCTTCGGAGCGCCCATCCACATGAGCGATCACGCCAGGCTTGCCTGCCGCTCTGCGGTTCAGATGAAGAAAGCGGAGGAAACCATCAACAGGGAAGCCATGGACCTGGGACTCATAAACAGCGCTGTCATGGAAGCCCTCTTCCGCAAAGGCGTCATCACCGACATACACGATCCCAGCCCCATCTTTACCCGCCTGGGCATCAATACCGGCGACATGGTTGTAGGCAATATGGGAACCCCCAGCAAGATGGACTACACCATTATGGGAAACGCGGTAAACCTCGCCGCCAGGCTTGAAGGCGTCAACAAGCAGTACAATACAGGCGGCATCCTCATAAGTGAATATACCCGCGCCGTCCTCACGGATGAATTTGTTACGCGGCCCCTTTCCCGTGTGCGGGTTGTGGGTATCAATACCCCCCTCCGGCTCTACGAACTCCTTGACCTGCGGGAAGAAGCCGCCCCTGAACTTCTTGAAACGGTAAAGTCCTGGGAAGAAGGGTTTACCGCCTATGAGAGCAAAGACTTTTCCGCCGCCGCCGGAATCTTCGGCGGTATTTACGGGAAAAACCAAAGCGACCTCGCCGCGAAGAAATACCTCGACCGCTGCGCTGCCTATCTGGCAAACCCACCCGCGGACGAAAAATGGGACAATGGCGTGGATAACCTGAGTGAAAAATGAGCGGCAAATAATAGAGTTGGCCTTTCTTGGAGGGAAGTTTGTCATGAAAAACATTATTTTACTTATGTTATTGAGTTTAGCGTATCCGTCTTTTGCTGAAAATATTGTATATTTCGACAGCCTATTTATAGAAGCGGAAATTAATAATCAAAACCATCAAAGCGAGAACATCATTTTCGACAGAGACAAGTTACAGAACTGTTTTATTTATGGAACCGCAAATTTTTTACATCGTACTATTAGACGACATTATATTGAATACCAAGATTACAATATTATGCTAATATCGGAAATAATCAACGAAATTGAATATATAAGGGATTTTCTGATAATCAAAAAACTTACTCCTGAAACTACTTTGGCTGATGGCGCGGTACAAGTCAATGATGGTGATTTTGACTGGGAATTAACGGTGGTCGT
>JAISDF010000122.1 GCA_031265025.1 Spirochaetaceae bacterium | reverse complement strand
GCTAAAACGCCGCGCCGAGGAGGCCCGCGTATTCGCTCTGGTAGCGCTGGAGCTGGGGATGGTCAGGGGAGAGGGCCAGGGCCTGTTTCAGGTAGTATACGGCCCGCCTTTCATCCCGGCGGCGGTGGTAAATTTCAAACATGGCGATAAGGGCGTCAAGGTTGCGGGGGTCCTCAAAGAGGCTGGACCTGAGGTCGTTCATGACCGATTCGTCGCCGTTCCTGATCCTGCTCCGCAGATAGTAATACCTGCTCTTGACGCTGCCTCCGGGAAGGGCGGCCAGATGGCTTTCTATCATGCGGCCGGCCTCGTCCCGCCTTCCCGTGTCGATGAGGGCCGAAACATAGGCCGCCGCGCCTTCTTCGTCCGAGGGGTCCCGTTCATAGAGTTCCCTGGCAAAGGAGAGGGCCTGGGCGTTGTTTCCCAGGCCCCGCTGTACGGTATAGGCGTTGAGGAGGTCCCGGGAAGAACGGCGCTCATTGAGCAGGCTTTCGAGGTAGGGCTGGGCGTCCCGGAAAGCGCCCCGGCGTATGGCGTCGGACAGGGCCAGGTCAATGATATTCGCCGACGCGTTGCCGCTTTCCAGCAGACGCCGCATCAGGGTCCTGCCCTCGGCCTGATCTTCGGCGCGGGGGGATTCCATAAGAAGGCCCGCCGCGTACACCGCCCCTTCCTCATCGTCAGGATTGGCGCGGAGCAGGGAGCGGAGGTAGTTCAGCGCGGCGTCCCTGTTGTGGTAGCCTTCGGACTGAACCCTGGCCCTGAGCAGAAGGTAGAGCCTGTTTCCGGTATCTATGGTGGCGTAGAGATCGAGGGGCGCCTGGGCCTGGAGATATTGCCCCTGTTCAACCATGATATGGGCCCGTATGAGTATAAACTGGCCGTCACGGGGGTTCCTCTGGAGTATCTCAGCAACAGCCTGCTCGGCCCGGGACCAGTCGCGGTTTTCATAATAGGCCAGGGCAAGCTGGCGCTTGATGGCCTCATTGTCGGGGTTTCTGGTGAGGAGTTCTGTTAAAAGCCTTACGGCGCCCTGCAGTTCGCCGCTTGCCAGCATGATACGGCTGAGGCCCAGGGCCGCGGGATAACACTCGCCTGAAAGCTCGTAGGCTCTGGTGTAGGCGCTCCGGGCCTCGGCAGGACGGAGAGAGCGCTCGTATACCAGGCCCTGAAAGTAAATCGCCGGAACCCCGTCGCTTTTCAGTTCACGGGCCCGCTCAAGGTCAGGCAGGGCGCTCAAAAGCCGTTCACCCCTGGTTTCGGAAAGATAGGCCAGGAAGGGCAGCACATATTCAAGATAATCCTGGGAATTTGACTCAGGCGGCGTATACACCCCCCGCTCGGCGTCCCTGATGATGCGGGTATAGGCATGGGTCTGGGGAGGGTCAAAGGGAGGAAGCTGGGTTTGAATGCTGGGATAGAGCCGGCGCATAAAAGTAACCGCCACGGCGCTCATGGTCCTGCCGAATTCAGAGCCGCCAAGTTCGCGGCTCCTTATGAGGTCCAGTGCCCGCAGCAGCGAGGGAGGGGTTCCGGCCTCAACCAGCGAGCGTATCTCGTCCGCCATGCCGCCTGAACTCCTCGGCGCGGCGGGGCTTCCGGCAGGCGCGGGGGTTCCCAGGGGAGTCTCGCTTATGTTCCGGGGACCGCCGCCGCAGGAGAAACAGAAAAGGCAGGCCAAAAGAAAAAGACAGGAGAGGCAGAAAAAAACAGACTTGCCCGGAAGCTTCAAATTTCGAACAAGTCCGCTGTACCGCCCACGGACGGGCCGGTCCGGCTGTCTTTCCAAACTAGCCCTCCGTCCGGTTATTGGAACTGAGAGCTATGAGTATGAGAATCAGACCGGCGAGTACAATAAGCAGGGGCCACCAGGCGCTTATGAAACGGGAAAAAGAAAAGGGAACCATTTTAAGGGAAAAGGGCAGCAGTATGCAGCCAAGAAACGCGAAGGCCCCGGCGGGAACCATGTACCGGCTTCTGAAAGCATGATACCGGTGCCATCCCGAGGGTATGAGGGAAAGGCCGGCAAAAACCGAAAGCAGGGGCCAGAGCCGGGAAAAAGGTTCGCTGATAACCCGCACCGCACTGAGAAAAAGGAAAAGCCCCATTTGAATAAAAACGGCGGCGAAAAAAAGGTACAGGGAACGGCGGCGGAGCTTTATCGCCAGGGCGGCCAGAAGGGCGCCTATTACCACAACCAGAAACGACCCCAGGACAGAAAGCCGGGAAGCGTCGGCCATGGAAGCGAGCAGGAGGGCGCTTCCCAGAAGCATAAGCAAGAGGCCGACCATAAAAACATATTCTGCCGCGGCTTTACGGCGCCCGGCGGGCCTTCCGTTCCCTGTGGTATCTGCGGAATACATATACAATAAGTATATCAACAGTACCCTTCCCTTGCCAATGGGAAGGGCGCCGTGCTAGCATGAAAATGTGAGACAAACAGACAGCAGTACCACCATATCTGTCCGGCGCCCGGCAGGGCTTCGGGACAAGGCTGTTAAGAGCGCCAGGTTTTGTTCCCTTGTCTGCGTACTTTTCGCGGCCGCCCTCCTGTCCGGCTCCTGCGAAAAGAAAAACGCCGCCGCCGTCCTCCAGGGCGGGGAATACGGCTACTATGTCATCAAAGACCATGGGTCAGACCACGGGTCCGGGGAAACCCTGGCGGATCTTTTTTCCCTTCTGGACAGGGAAACCCGTTCCGGCGAGGACCGTTTTGCCGTGGTCCGCGAAATAGCGAACGAGTACATCAAGGCTAGGGAATTCAACAAGCTGATCAATTTTCTCACCTCCTGGGTGGACAGGCATCCCGACGACCCCTACAACAGCTACTACCTTTTTATGACCGCCTATGCCTACAAGGAAAAAGAAGCCTATCCCATGGCGGCGCTGTACTTCGACCTCATTGTAAAAAATTACCCGGACCTTGACCTTTCGCCGGTACGCAACGAATCCATACACCTGGTGAGCCTCAAGCAGCTCATAGAACTCAGCGGCAAGCCTGAACAGCAGGTTGAATATTACCAGGAACTTATTTCGCGCTTTGCCGATAAAATTGATTTCGGCGTCGCCTATTTCATGCTCGGCCAGGCCTACGAAAAAACAGGCGAATGGGACGCGGCCATTCAAAGCTATACGCGCTTTCTTCCGTATTTTAACACCCACATCCCCGGCTTTGCCGACGCCCTGGGATACGCCAAACAACTGGTGGATTTCAACAATTCCCTTAAAAACTGGACCTACGAAAGCCTCCCCGCGCTGACCGAGGCGGTCAGGTCCGCCATAGACTCAGGCAGCGGGGCATGGCTCTCCCGGATCAGGGCCAAGGTAGGATTTTTTGCCCGTACATGGGAGCAGGAAAACGACGAAGGCGCCGGCATGGCCGAATTCAACTTTTCCGATTTTATGGCCGGCAACCGCATACGCTACCAGGCCGAGCTTGACCCCAGTTCCAACGCCAATGAAGCCTACCTCAGAACCTGGGGCTGGTCCCAGTACATTTCGGTCTGGTATCTCTATTTCAGGAAAATATACTTTCCTTCGGACCCCGAAATCCACGGCCGCTGGGAATGGGCCGGCATCTATTACGGGGAAAAGTTATGAGGCGGGCGGACAGGAGACATAGATTGAACCCTTGGCCCCGCCTGTTCTTCTGTCTTGTTTTGGGCCTCCCTGTTGTCCTTGCCTACGCTGCCGAAGGGCCCGCTGTCAACCAACCCGGCGCGGACCAGGCGGCCTCCCCCGGTCAGACGGCCTCCGGCCAAGCGGCGCCTTCCGGCCTGACAGCGCCAGATGGCCAGGCGGCCCCCGCCGAAGACCTGCCTGAGCGGCCCCTCAGGACGCGGACCTATCTTGACGCCCGCCGCTTTGTCTGGCACGGGGCCTTTGCGGGCGGCCTGGTCATAGACGGCCTTGAGCGGGACCTGACCCGGCGCTATATCAGGCAGTACCTGAGCCCCGGCGGACTTGCCTGGCTCAAAACCGTCATGGACAGGGCCGCTCCCTATCTTCCCTTTATACGGGAAGAAATAGCAAAGCGCTCCCTTCCGCCCGAACTTGTGTACCTTCCGGTCATAGAGTCGGCCTATCTTGCCAGCGCGGTAAGCCGCTCCGGTGCGGTGGGGCTGTGGCAGTTTATGCGGAACAGCATAAGCCCCTTCGGTATACGGGTAAACGAGTGGATGGACGAAAGGATGGACTTCTGGAAAGCCACCCAGGCAGCCCTTGACAAGCTGGGGGAAAACTACAACTACTTCGGCGACTGGGCCCTGGCCCTGGCCGCCTATAACGCCGGTCTCGGGGCGGTCAGGCGTATACGCGACAGTTCCGGCATCAATGATTACTGGGAGCTTTCGGCACGGGGCCTCTTGCGGAACGAAACCGTCCACTATGTGCCTAAATTCCTCGCTGTTTCTTTCATACTTACCCAGGCGGGCCGCCACGGACTGGACCTGGGATGGCCCGAGGCAACGGCATGGACCCGCCTCGCGCCGGGACGCAGCGTGGACCTGGAACTCCTGGCCCGGGCTGCGGGAATCAATCCCCAATTCCTCAAAGAAGCCAACCGGGAGCTTGTGTACAATATCACGCCGCCCCTGCCGGATTACCTGATCAAGGTCCCGGCCCAACACGAGGCCGCCCTCAGACAGGCCCTGGAGGGCAGTGAAGAACTGCTCCGCTATTACATCCATACGATACATTCCGGGGATACCCTTTCGGCCCTGGCCCGGCACTACGGCGTGTCGGTGGAACTCATATCCCGGACCAATCCCTCGCTTGAGCCCCGGTATCTCCGCATAGGCGAGCGGATTTTGATTCCCGCCCTGAGAGAGGCCGCCCCCTATGAACCGGCGCGGAATACCGCGGGCCTGGCCTTTGAGGGCAGCCACCTGGTCAAACGGGGGGAAACCCTCTGGTCCATAGCCCTGGCCTACGACGTGGACCCCGAAGTTCTGGCGGAAGCCAACGGCATGCAATTAAACGACACCCTCCGTGAAGGAAGGAACCTTAAAACGCCGATAAGATAGTATGAAAAGGCCGCGCGTTACCGGAATAGTCTTGCTTCTCCT
>JAISDF010000228.1 GCA_031265025.1 Spirochaetaceae bacterium | reverse complement strand
TTCATTTCATCTTTGACCATATCGGGGTAAATGGACACGGGAACAACCAAACCGCCAAGCCCGGTTTCAGGGATTTTGTCAGTCCGCTCGGGCGGCGGTTCTCCGTCTTTCTCCATGCCATAGATGTGCAGGGATAGCGCTTCTTTGGACATTCGCAGAGCGTGATCAAAATTATCACCGCAGGAAACACAGCCCGGCACATCGGGAAAATAAACGCTGATTCCGGGGTCTTCATCGGTCTCAAAGACCGCAAGGTAGGTAAGTTTACGCATGGCAATCTCCTTTCATTCAAGACCGGCTTGTTTGAGGATACTGTGAAGGGTTCCCTTCTTTATGTCTCCCCGGTGATTCGGGACGGTTACACGGCCCGTTTTGGCAGGATGTTTAAGCTGAACATGAGATCCGTTCTGCTCATATATAAACCAGCCGTCAGCACGTAAAAGTCTCAAAACGTCCCGCGCCGTCATAGCATGAGTATACGTGTTATTTATACGTATATCAAGAGATATGCTCAAAGGGTGCCAGCCGCCCTCATATATGCGGTTACAGCGCCGTCCCCGGTGGATTAAAGCGCCCGGTAATGCAGGAACGCCGGGCGCCAAATTTGCGTAGCGTCGTGAGTTGTACCTGACCCTGCATACAGCGCGGTCAATTGGCAATGGGAAGCAAATGGACACGGACCCTGCGGAGATCAATGGTAACCATTGCGCCTGCTTCAATATCGGCGGACAGGATTTTCAGCGCCCCAAGCACCCTGCCGCCGATTCTGTCCGGTCCCAGAGCGCCGGTCCGTATTTGTATGACGCTTGGCTTTTTGCTGTGGCTGATGGCAAGAATAAACCCGAAATCAAGATCGTTGGTCAGGACAACAAAGTCATGCGCTTGTGCGTAGGCCATGATCTCGGTGTCAGGAGCGTCCGGGGAGCCAATAGATGACCAGTGTGCCGTTTCTATGCCGTTACCGGACAGGAAATCCGCCCACCGGGGGGAAAGGTTCATGTCAACAAGGATTTTCATGCTTCGGCAAGGGCAACTTCCCGCCATTGGGTCAGAGCGGCGGCGTATTGCAATGCCTGCATAATATCCTCCCGTTCAAGGTAAGGATAATCGTTCAGCAGGTCCTCAACGCTGACCCCGGCGCCGATCTGCCCGACAATCATACCCACTGTTACCCGCATACCCCGGATACAGGGCTTTCCCCCCATCACCGCGGGATTTTGGGTAATCCGGTCAATCCCTTCAAAACGCTCTGTTTCCATGAAGCAACTATAGTATAAAAAACCTGACTCTGAAAGGGGTTTCCGTACCCCCGGTAACGCGGCCCGCGAAGAAAGGCAAGAAACCGCTTTACTGAACGCGAAAATAGGTATAAATTTGAACTTCCGGTTTATGGAGCATATTTTGGGGTTGGCCCATCATCCAAAGGAAAGTTTGTGATCAGACAGAAAATCAGCGCCGCTCCTTCGGTACGCAGGCTGCCTTCTTACCTGCATGTAATCAGACAGGTCGAAAAAGAAGGCAGCGAGTATATTTCGGGAACCGTGATAGCCGGGGAACTGAACCTTGAGCCTATTCAGGTGCGCAAGGACATGGCTATCACCGGCATCATCGGAAAGCCCAAAAAAGGCTACCCGGTCAAGGCCCTGATCACCGCCATCGAGCATTTTCTTGGCTGGGACGAGGTTCAGGACGCGGTCCTTGTGGGCGTGGGCAATCTCGGGTCGGCCCTCATGGGCTATACCGAGCTGCGCAGCCACGGTCTGAGGATGGTGGCGGCCTTTGACATCAATCCCGAAAAAGCGGGAAGTCCGGTTCACGGGGTCCCGGTTTATCCTGTGGACAGCATGGACAGCGCCATAAGGGACCTGGGTGTAAAGCTGGCCCTGCTCACTGTCCCCAATACCGAGGCCCAGAAGTCGGCGGATATACTGGTCGGCGCGGGCATCACGGCAATCTGGAATTTCACCAAGGTCAAGCTCAAGGTTCCCGATGAGGTGATTGTGGAGAAGGAGGATATTTCCTCAGGTTATGCCATTCTCCGGGTCATGCAGCGGGTAAAAAAGAACGACATAAAAAATGAGCTCCCCTGAGGACGGAAAAACCGCGTTTCAGGGGGAGATGCTTTACAACAGAATCCTGAAGCGCCGCCGCCACCTGAAAAAATGGGCAAAGCGGAACAATCTTGACGCTTTCAGGCTCTACGACCGGGACATTCCCGAAATTCCCCTGGTGCTTGATCTGTACGGCGACGGCGTGTCGGGCGCGCTCTTTGAACGGCCCTACGAAAAGGCCCCCGGCGAGGAAGATGCCTGGCTTGCCGCCATGAGGAACGCGGCGGCCCTCGCCCTGGGCATCCCGCCGGAACACATCTTCATCAAACAGCGCCGCAGGCAGCGGGGCAAGAGCCAGTACGAAAAGCTCACGGGGCCTTTGGCCGGTGGGCTTTCAAGTGGAGGGCCTTCGTTTATCAGGATAGTGCGGGAAGGGGGCTTCAAATTCAGGGTGAACCTTTCCGACTATCTTGATGCCGGTCTTTTTCTTGACCGGAGGGCCGAGCGGGGCTACATAGCTTCCGTGTCGGCGGGAAAGAAGGTGCTTAATCTCTTTTGCTACACCGCTTCCTTTTCCGTGTACGCCGCCGGAGGGGGAGCTTCCGGCGTTGATTCGGTGGACCTTTCCAACACCTATCTCGCCTGGGCGCGGGACAATTTTGAACTTAACGGATTCGGCGGCGCTTCCCGCGCCTTTCGCTTTATCCGTTCCGATGTCCCCTCTTTTCTCGAAGAAGCCGCGAAAGAAAAACGCCGCTGGGATCTCATCATCCTTGACCCGCCGGTTTTTTCAAATTCAAAAATGACCGGAACCATTCTCGATTTGAGGAAGGATTATATATACCTCGTAAAGCGCTGCCTCGCGCTCCTCAATCCCGGAGGCATACTCTGCTTCTGCGCCAATACCCGGCGTTTCAGCTTTGACAGGGCTTCTTTTCCCCAGGCCGGAATTACGGAATTCTCAAGTCCCGCCGGCGAGGATTTTCGCGGCAGGAAGACGCCGTTTTGTTGTATACTTACCGTATGAACACAATCGAAAGGGCGCGCCGGGAAGGGCGCAAGGCGATGGCGGCGCTTACCGTCCTTCCGGCGGCCCTGCTCCTTGCCGGGCTCTTTTCCTGCGCTGCCCTTGATCCAGCGGCAGGGGGCGCTTCAGGCAAGGCCGAAAACGCGGGGAACGCGGGCAGCGGCGTTCCAAGCCGGGGCCTTGCAGGTCTCCCGGAGGAGGCCCGGCAATACCTCAACACCCTCGCTGAGGCCTTTGCCTCAGGGGACGAGGCGTTTCTTATCGGCCAGGGCGAGGCCATGTACGAGAATCTCATGCTCCCCCGCTACGACAAGGAGGCCTACCTTGCCCTGCTCTACCGCGCGGGGCCCTATGCCGAAGAGAGCGGGATAGAAGCGGCGCGTTTACCCCGTCTCAATCCCGATGCTGTCCGGGGTATAGAATATCTGGGCTGGAAAGAAGAGAGCTTTCTCATCGAAGTACAGGGACGGCTTCTTATGAAGAACGGCCCGCCCCTCTCCTGCCGTATTCTGCTCCACTGGAAACTTGAACCGCCTAAAATCATAGGCGGTATGCCGTAAGCGTTCTCAGTCGGGCTCTTTGATATTGTACTTTTTGCGGAAACGCTCTATGCGGCCCGCGGTGTCCACGAGCTTCTGCTTCCCGGTAAAAAAGGGATGGCAGGATGAGCAGATTTCTACCTTGAGGTCCCTGGCCGTGGAACGGGTTTCTATAACATTCCCGCAGGCGCAGGTGATTTTGGTAAGTTCGTATTTGGGATGAATGCCTTCTCTCATAAAATCCTCTTTATATTAGTCCATTCCGGCTGAACCGGTATTCATTGAACGCAGGAACGCCATATTATCCTTGCTTTTCTTCATCCTGTCAACCAGGAGTTCCATAATCTCAATGTCGTCCATGGGGTTGATAACCTTGCGGAGCACCCAGATTTTTTGCAGCTCTTCTTCCGAAAGGAGCAGTTCTTCCTTTCTGGTGCCGGATTTTTTGATGTTGATGGCCGGGAAGAGGCGCCTGTCGGAGATGCGGCGGTCCAGGTTGATTTCGAGGTTGCCGGTGCCTTTGAATTCTTCAAAAATAACCTCGTCCATGCGGCTGCCGGTCTCTATGAGGGCGGTGGATATGATGGTAAGGCTCCCGCCTTCCTCAATGTTCCTCGCGGCGCCGAAAAAGCGCTTGGGCTTGTGGAGGGCGTTGGAGTCAACGCCGCCCGAAAGTATTTTGCCCGAAGTGGGGACGGTCTGGTTATAGGCCCTGGCAAGGCGGGTTATGGAATCAAGGAGTATAACGACATCCTTTTTATGTTCCACAAGGCGCTTGGCTTTTTCGAGAACCATTTCGGTAACCTGCACATGGCGCGTGGCCTGCTCGTCAAAGGTTGACGAAATAACCTCGGCCCTGACGGTCCGTTCCATGTCGGTAACTTCTTCGGGCCGCTCGTCTATGAGAAGCACGATGAGGTATACCTCAGGGTGATTGGCGGTGATGGCGTTGGCTATCTTCTGCATCATGATGGTCTTGCCGGTGCGGGGAGGAGCCACGATGAGGGCCCGCTGTCCCTTTCCTATGGGGCAGAAGAGGTTAATGATACGCTCCGAAACCCCCTCGGTGGTGGTCTCAAGATCAAGCCTTTCGTCGGGGTACAGGGGGGTAAGGTTGTCAAAGGGTATGCGGTTCTGGGCCACCGTGGGGTCGTCGTAGTTTACCGTTTCTACCCTGAGCATGGCGAAAAACCGCTCCTGCTCCTTGGGGCTTCTGATCTGGCCGTAGACCGTATCGCCGGTCTTGAGGGCAAAGAGCCGTATCTGGCTCGGGCTTATATAAATATCATCGGGGCCCGGCAGATAGGAATTCTGGGGGCTCCGCAAAAAGCCGTAACCGTCAGGAAGTATCTCAAGGGAACCATAGGCGTAGATGATGCCCCCCCGTTCGGTGTGGGCCTTGAGTATGGAGAATATGACTTCCTGCTTCTTCATTGCCACCATGTCTTCGTGGGCTATGTTGTAGCAGGAAGCGAGTTCCCGTAAGTCCATCATGTTGAGCCTTATAAGCTCGTTAATTGAAAGCCGGGGCTTGCCGCCGTCCTGATCAAGCCGGGGTTCGGGTTTGCCGTATATGTCGGGCATGGAAGGAAGTTTGGGCAGGGGCTGGAAGGCTCCGTCCTGAACACCCGAGGGGAAATTCCCCGGACTACCGCCGTTTCCGTTTGAAAAGCCCGGGCCCGAAGTCCCCCCGGAACCGTTGGAAGTCTCGCCATGCGCAGGCGGGGCTCCGGCGGGGTTCTCCGCGTTGTTCCCGGTCCCGGCGGCGGGATGATGGGCAGGCGGAGCCTGGGCTGTTTTGCCGGACGGCCTTCCCCGCCTGGCCTTGACCACTATGCGCCCCTCTGCTTCACCTTCGTCGGAATAATTCCGGATGCCCTGAGACGCCGTGTTTTCTTCGGCGCCCGCGGCCCCTTCACTCTCATTCACCATTTTTCTGGTTCTTCTCACTATTGCCATTGATTAACTCCACCTGTGCGGTTCTCCGGTTTTTACTAACGCGGAAATAGATTTAACCTTATAAGGATAGAGCCTCTTGCAAAACCGGCTTGGTTTGCTCCGGCTCTCGCAGTCTCGCCGCCTGACGGCCGCGGAACATGCATTTTGAAAAAGTAATTTCCTGTTTGATTATTTACGCAATCTACGCATCTGAAAGAAACAGGGTCCTCCCCGGTTTTTCAGCCCTCTATAAAAATAGCCCTTCCTCCTCTGTCTGTCAAGATACGGCGGCCCCGAAAAGAATATCTATCGCGTCAGAGGCAGCCGCCCCGCGTATATCGTTCCGTTCACCTGTATACTGAAAACGCCGCGCCTCGGCCCCGCCGCCGGGAAGGGCAAGGCCTATCCACACGGTTCCCACAGGGAGGCCGGAACCGTCCCCGCCGGGTCCGGCAAGGCCCGTTACCGAAAGGCCGTATTCGGCGCCGCTCTTTTCCTTTGCCCCCCGCGCCATGGCCAGGGCGGTCTCTTCGCTTACCGCGCCGTGGCGCGCTATAAAATCCGGCTCTATACCCAGCATTGTAACCTTGGCCCCGGCTGTATAGGTAACAAAAGAACCCCACAGCACCTCCGAGGCTCCGGGTATCGCGGCAAGGCCGGCGGCGATAAGCCCGCCGGTACAGGACTCGGCCAGGGCCAGATGCAGGGATTGTGCCCTAAAAAGCGCTACCAGAGCCGCCTGGTCAGCCATTGCGCTGCAATTCCGCCTTTATTTCTTCAGCCGGACGGGAAAAAATCTCCACGTCCTTTTCGGCGCCGGTCATGCTGCACTGTCCCTCAAAAAGCACCCCGTCGGCTATGCGGAGGCGCAGCGCCTTGACATCGCCCCGCACTTCGGCGCCGGGAAACATATCAACCTTGTCGGACGCGGTAATGGAACCGGAAACCGTACCGTAGACAATGAGGGAAGACACCGAGATACGGTCCGTTTCCACCACCGCTTCCTTGTCGATAATCAGGGCGCCCTGGGCGTCTATGGTTCCCTTGAATTTTCCCTGTATCTTGAGGGTTTCCTTAAAACGGAGATAGCCGTTAAAACTCGTGGTATTTCCGAAAACCACCGCGGGAACCGTTCCTTTTTTTGAAGTTTCAGCGCTCTTTGCCATGATCAATCCTTAAGACGGTTTTAGTTCGGGGTCCGGGGGACGGCGCATATTGTCTTCCAGAACCTGAAGGCCTATTTCCTGCTTTTTGAGGGTATTCCATTCGCTCATGGTGTGTTCTACGCGGGCGTCAAGCCCGGCTATGGTTTTCCTGACCATGGCTGTTTTTTCCCTGAGCCCGGCTATAAATTTGGGCAGCGAGTCGCCGTCGATTTTGCCGGAAAAACCGGCAATCACGCTGTCAAGTTCGTCTATACTCGAAAGAAAAGCCGTTATGTTGTTTTTTATGTCGGCGTTAAGGTTCTCGGCAAGGCTAAGCCGGGATTCCCTGGCGATAATCTGCCCCCACAGTTCCCTGCCGCGCAGCACCGACCTGATGCGGGCAAGGACCACGGAAAAATTATAGGGCTTGGTAATGTAATCATCCACGCCCAGTTCAAACCCTTCAACCTTATCCTTTACATCATCCATGGCGGAAAACATGATAATCGGTATCTGGCGGTACTGGGGATCGGCCTTGAGGGTTTTGGTAACTTCCCAGCCTGAAAGCCTGGGCATAATATTATCGAGGATAATGAGGTCGGGCAGGAAACTCTTGACCTTTTCCAGGGCCTCCACGCCGTCCCCGGCTTTTTCTACTATAAAACCCAGTTTGGAAAGCATAAGGTCAAAGAACTCAAGGTTTATTGACTCATCATCCACAATGAGTATCTTTTTTCTGGAATTCATCGTTTCTGTCCTTTTATGGTTTGCACAGGGAATATTTTACACCTTTTTCCGGTTTATGGCTATTCGTATCAGGGCCCAGGCAAAGGCGAGAAGCGAAAAGCCAAGGGCAAGCAGGGGAACATAGTCGCCCCAGCGGGTATAGAGGGTTTTTTCGTCCATAAGGGGAACCGATACGCTAAGCTGGGCCTCGGCAAAAGCCGGGGCCATAGCCAGTATCCTTCCCGATGGAAGAATGGCGCAGGTCTGGCCCGACGCTGTCGCGCGCACCATTGAGCGGCGGTTTTCCACCGCCCTGAACACCGCCATGGACAGGTGCTGCATCTGGGCGGGAAGGCTCTTTGACCAGGCGTCGTTGGAAAGGTTGACGATTACCTCGGCTCCGGCAAGGACAAATTCGCGGGAAAGATAGCCAAAGGTATCTTCAAAACATATAGGGGTAGAGAATTTTATGCCACCGCTGTCAAACACCGTCAGGGTGTCGCCTCTTTCCCAGAGATGGGTATCGGCCTTCTCAAGGGCGGCGTAAATGCCGGGAAAGCGCTTTTTATAGGGAAAATGCTCGGTAAAGGGAACCAGATGCAGCTTGCGGTACTCTTCCACCTGCCGGCCCCGGTCAAAGAGTATAACGGCGTTATAATCCACCCGGTGGCCTTTGGCGGGATCGGGGTTTTTCTCCGGGTCCTTGCGGCCGTCGTCATTGCCTATCACAAAGGGCACGTCCTGGCTTTCAAGAAAATTGAGGAGTTCCCTCACCAAAAGGTACGACGACTGGTCGTCCCGGTAGGTCTCATGCCAGTATATGCGGGGAACAAAGGCCGTTTCAGACCATACCACAAGATCGGGCCTGGGGTCCCCGGCAATCGCTTCAAGGGAAAGCCGTTTCAGTATTTCAAAATTTTTCCGGTAGGCGTTTATCCCTCCCAGCCAGGGATCATCATTGTGCTGCACCAGGGCGAAGCGGGCGCTGCGCCGGGCGGCATAGCCGCTGTTTCCCTGTACAAGGCCGAACACGAGGGTAAAAACCAGGGCGAAAACCCAGACGCCGAGTATATACCGTTCCCAGAGGACAAAACGCGCGAAGGAATTTTTGAGCGCCTGCTTCAGGCCCCGCTCCGCCGGCCTCCTGTCAAGCCCCCGCAGCGCCCAGGCGCAGGCGGCTGAGGGAAAAACCACCAGGGCCGAAACTCCCCACACCCCGAAAAGGGACGCTATCTGGGTAATGGGCCAGAGCCGCCACTGGGAATAGCCGGTGATGCCGTAGGGGTAGCCAAGAAAGCCCAGGGTGCGCAGATATTCGTAGCTTATCCACAGGGCCCACTGGACAAGATAGCCCCTTCTCCTGAAAAGAACCGACGCGGCCTTGAGCAGGGGGAAAAAGGCCGCGAAATACAATAAATAGACGCTCCCCGCAATGATTCCGGCCAGGGGATGAAACGTGGTGAGCCAGTAGTTAAAGAGGGCGTAGGAGCCGTATCCGTACAGGGCGCCCCAGAGAACGGAACTTTTCCACGAACAGGTGTTGACAAGGCAAAAAACCGGCACATAGGCTATCCAGGCAAGGAGCGGAAGGCCGTTGGTAAAAACCGGATTGGGAAAAGAAGCGGCAAAAAGCAGCGCCGCGGCAATCAGAAAACCCAGGTGTGTCAGAAAAACAAACGCCGGGGGTTTTTGAAATTCCGCCATCCCTTAGTTCCCTTCATTTTCGCCTATATTCCAGACATCCTGCTTGAGTTCTTTTCCGGGCCTGAACGCGGCAATGCCGTGGGAATTAACCGATACCGCTTCGCCGGTTTTGGGATTACGGGCTTTTTTTCTTCCCTTTCTGAGACGGGTTTCAAAGGTCCCAAAGCCCCGCAGCTCTATGATATGCCGCTTTATAAGAGCGTCCTTGATCTCTTCGATAAAAGAATCAACCGCGGTCTTTATATCTTTCCGGTTGATTCCCTTTTTCTGGTAGATCGCGTCAATGATATCGGCTTTGGTGATCTTCTTCTCTGCCATTATTCCCTCATACCATCACATACCGTATGGACAGTATACGATTACCGGGCGGTTTTGAGGGAATTGTACAGACGCTGCATCCTTGATTTTTTCCGGGCGGCGGCGTTTTTCTTGATGATCCCCTTACGGGCCGCGCAGTCAAGCCCCCGAATCATGTCCTTGAGAGCCGCTTCCGCCTCAACCGTTTCCTTTTTCTGGGCCAGGTAAACAAATTTCTTGACACTGGTACGAACCGAACTCTTTACCGACTTGTTTCTGAGCCGCCGCTCTTCGCTCTGGCGATGGCGTTTTTCAGCCGAGCTGTATTTTTTTGCCAAAGGATAACCTCCATTGCATATAAATTCTTTGAGAAATGCGCAGCCTTATTTGAAATCCGAAGGACGCCGCTCCGTGCGCCTGCATTTTTCGCACTCGGCGACATTCTTTATTTTGCCGTTTTCAAAAAGGGTCTTCATTTTGACTTCCCCGCCGCAGGAACAGAAGAATTTCTGTGTCGTGCTTGCGGTACGGGCATTTTTACTGACCTGGGCCATGATTTGCTCCTTGAAGATATGAAATTGCCGGACTGAACAAGTTTCCCGGAAAAGCTCAAAACCCGCAAAAGGGCTTCTGACTCCCCATAAGATACTACAAGCTGACCCCGCTGTCAACGGCCCTTGCGCCTGGGCCGCATGGAGTATATTATGGGTATCCTGACTTAGCGCGAAAGGGGATGAAACACTATGAGAATTACGACCCGGGGCCGTTATGCCCTGAGAGCGATTCTGGCCATGGCCCGTATGGGAAACGACGGGTCCCCGGTATCCATTAACAGCCTGTCCGAACTGGAGGATATTTCACCGGTTTTCCTTGAGCAGATTTTTTTCAAGCTCAGGAAGGCCGGCATAGTCAGTTCGGTCCGGGGTCCGGGCGGGGGCTTCTATCTGGCCCAGCCCCTGGGGAGCCTGACCATCAAGAATATACTTGACGCGGCAGGAGAAAACCTGGCGTGCACCTTCTGCAAAAAGAACGCCCCTGACTGCCCGCGAAAATCGTACTGCCTTTCCCATCCCATACTTGTCGAAGTGTCAAACCTTGTTAACAACTACCTGGGAACGATTACCCTGGAATCAATACTCGAAAACCAGCAAATCCCCGCCGAAGCCCAGGCAACGGTCCGGGTATAGGGTCCATGACTGCCAGGGTACAGGAACAAAGGGCTTACCGGAAACTGGTAAGCGCCCTGCGCCAAAAACACGGAAGGGCTACCGTCGCCGATCTCTCATCTGAAACAGCCCTTCCCCTGGAAACGGTTCGGGAGCTTGTCAACACGGCCGCCGATGAATTCTCGGGCAGGCTTGAAGTTACCGGGTCAGGCGAAATTCTCTATTCGTTTCCACGGGGCTTTACCAGCAGGTACCGGGGCCTCGGTGTCAGCCTGCGCCGGGCAGGGAGAACATGCGCCGGAGCCCTCAGGACGGCGGGGACATGGCTCTTCAAGGTATGGATCATGGTCATGCTGATAGGTTATTTTACCCTCTTTGCGGCCCTTACCCTCCTTACAGTCTTTATTTCGATAAGCGCGTCCCGCAACCGTTCATCGGACCGGGACAGGGGCGGCGTTCACCTTGATCTTTCGATAATCACCCTTCTCATGCGCATGTGGTTCTATTCGGGACTTGTTGAAGGCCCCTACCGCTCAGGCTACCGGGGCCGCGCGTATCAGCGGGGAAGCCGCGTTTCCGGGGGGAAAAAGCCGGTGTACCAGGCGGTTTTTTCCTTTGTGTTCGGCGACGGCGACCCCAATGCCGGCTGGACGGAGCGGGAAAAAAAGGCGGTCATAGCCTATATACAGGCCCACAGGGGCGTCATTACCCTGGGTGAATTCATGACCCTCACCGGAAAAAACCCTTCCGACGCCCAGAGGGACATAAGCGCCTACTGTGTTGAATTTTCGGGAAGCCCCGAGGTGAGCGCCGAAGGAACCCTGGTATTCCGCTTTGACAGGCTCCTCTTGCGGAACAGCGCCGTTCCCTCCGGTTTTTCGCCGCCCCGCAGGGCGTTAAGGACCTTTTCGTCAAACCCGAAAAAAGCAAACGCCCTGTTCGCCCTGGTAAACGGCATAAACCTTGCCTTTGGGAGTTATTTCCTTTTCAAATCCCTTACGGTGGGAATGCTATACACCACGGCCCAGGCCGCGGCCCACGGACTCTACGGCGTAACCTTCACGTTTTTGGGACAGATGGCGGCCAATCCCCTTCCCCTTATCGGCGCGGGTCTCGGCATGGCGCCCGTCGCCTTCTCGCTGTTTTTCTGGCTCATTCCCTGCCTGAGAGCCCTGTACAACAAAAAAGAAAACAAAAAAATTCAATTTGAAAATTTCAGGAAAGAAGGCTACCGCCTGATCTGGGAAAACCCCCTCCTGGTGAGGGAGCGCGACATCGGCTCCGGTTCCGGCGTCGGCTCCGGCGACAGCGAAAGAGACCGGGACCGCGTCATTAAGGAACTGGGAAGCTATTCGGGCGTTGACGTAAGCGTCGATGAGCGAGGGGAAACCTGTTATACCTTTACCGAACTTAAGCGGGAAAAGGAAGCCGCCGAAGAGTACCGCGCTTCCATAGACCCGCAAAACGCCGAACTGGGCGGCACGGTTTTCGACAGCGACGGATGACGCGCGCCGGTCTTAGCCAGCCTTATTAATAGAGAAAATTTTCGCTTTCCCTGAGTATTGCCTCAAAGCCGCCGAAGCAGGTGCGTGTTTCGGGCAGGGAGCCGAGAAAAATCCGGCCGTAACGCTTGTGGAGCAGCCGGCCGTCAAGCACCGCCACAACGCCCCGGTCGGAAGAACGGCGCATGAGTCTCCCGAAACCCTGCTTGAATTTCATCACCGCCTCGGGAAGGGAAAGTTCCATAAAAGGATTGGCCCCCTGCTTTTCCAGGGCTTCCGAACGGGCCTCAAAGACCGGGTCGCTGGGGCTTCGGAAGGGAAGCCGGCACAGTATCACCAGGCGCAGGGTATCTCCCGGCGCGTCAACGCCTTCCCAAAAGGAATCGGTTGCGAAAAGAACGCTGGACTCATCATCAAGAAAGCGGGACAAAAGGCGGCTCCGGTCGTCATCGCCCTGTTTAAGGCAGTGTATGCCCTGCTTTTCCAGGGCATCCGCCGAGGCCGTATAGGCGCTGCGCAGGGCCTCATAGGAGGTAAAGAGCACCAGGGCTCCACCGCCTGAAATTTCGATGAGTTTTCCTACTGCCCTGTCCACAAAGTCCCGGTAGAGACTCTGGTCAGGCAGGGGGCTGTCCTGGGGAACCGCGAGGAGCACCGATTTCCGGTACGGGAACGGAGAGGGAAATTCCCCCCGGAGCATGGTCCTTTCCTCATCAAGGGAAAAACCGGTGCGGTTCATCCAGTACGCGAAGGACGCGCCGCCGGCTATGGTCAGGGTCGCCGAGACGCAGATCACCGTCTTGTTGGGTCTGAACAGGGCGTCGGAAAGTTCCCGGGAAACATCAAGGGGCGTAACCGTAAACCGCGCCCAGTCTTCCCGGCCCTTCCCCTTCTGACATTCCAGCCACATCACCTGGTCGGGGTGGTCCTGATATTCAAGAAAAAGGGAAGCAGTAAGCCCTATGGCCTCAAGACGACGGAGTACGCCCTTTAATTCCCACACGGAACCTTCGTCCCTGTCCGCCTGGGGAACGCCTTCAAGAATATCAGAAGCAGTCCTGACCAGGGCGCCGGCGGTTTTTTTGAGCTCGTCAACGCGGGGGAGGAGCAACGGAGAAACAAGCTCCCGTCTTTGCGGCGTAAGGCGAAAGACGCCCTCCTCCCGGCACAGTTCCAGGGCGGCCTCGTCAAGGGCGTCGGTATCGGAGCGAAGCTGCCGCACCAGATCGGCGGCGTCGTCAAGCCTGTCATGGTTTTCGCTTAACGAGGCGATACGCACCAGAAGGCCGGCAACCTGGGCGCCCTTTCTCCGGTAGAGCCGCCCTGCCAGGCGGTATATACCCAGGCGGCTGAATTCCTTTGAGAAGAAAGAAGTAGCCGCGCCTTCGGCCGTATGGGCCTCGTCAATGATGACGCGCCTGTAGGGAGGAAGAACCGCCGTGTTATCATAGCCCGCGCCCTCATGCCTGGCCGCCAGGTCCGCGAAAAGGAGATGGTGGTTTACAACGAGGATACGGGCGTCGGCTGTTTCCCTTCTCAGGGCCATAAAAAAGCAGCTTTCACGCCGGGGACAGCGCATGCCCAGGCAGAGGTCCCCTTCGGAACAGACTCTGGACCAGACCGCGTCACGGGGCATAAAGGAAAGATCGGAACGGCTTCCCGTCCCGGTGGCGTCGGCCCAGGCGGTAATGGCTTTAAGTTCCTCAAATTCCCCCTCGTCAAAACCCAAAGAAGGAATTGACGCCTCGGCAAGCGCGTCATGAAGCCGCCTGAGGCATAGATAATTGGCCCTGCCCTTGACAAGAACAGCCTTGACCTTTTCACCCAAGGCCGAATTGACCAGGGGAATATCCTTGTTGTAAAGCTGTTCCTGGAGATTTATCGTGGCGGTGGAAATCACGACGCGCTCACTGTTTGCCAGGGCGAAACTCAGCGCGGGAATCAGATAGGCAAAGGACTTTCCTACCCCGGTCCCCGCTTCGGCCGCGGCAAGGGCATCCTCGTTAAAGGCCCGGACAATGAGCCGCATAAGGTCAAGCTGGCTCGGCCTGACTTCGTAGGACTTCAGGCGACCCGCGACAGAACCGCCGCTTTCAAGGGCCGCCGTCATGGCATCGGAATCAAGAAAAACCCTGGGCTTTTTGCGCAGGGCCTCGGCAATAACATAGACCTTGCTTACCGCGTTATCCACGATATAAGCGCCCATACCGTCCTCAGCGGCCCCGGACGCGATTACAAGATCATTATCGCTTGGAGTAAGAAAACCCGACGGGTGATTGTGGATAAAGACATCGGGAAGGTCCTCTCCTGTACGGCCCAGCAGGGCGGGAACCGAATCCTCGTTGCCCCGCGCCTGAGTCTCCAGACGGACAACCTTGCCCCGCTCATCAAGCCAGCCAAGGGCAAAGACCTCGTTCCCGCCGGCATCGTCAATTTCCGCCCTGAGGAACCGTGCCGCTTCTTCTGAAAAACGCTCTCCCGCCAGCATACAGGTCCAGAGAATACTACGCTTTCTTTATTTTTCCAAGATGAACAGAGATAACGCGGTGGAGCCAGTTTCAAAACCCGCTCGAATTTTGAAACTGGCTCCTTTTTTAAATTTTTTTTAACTCAAGGCGGTTTCAAAATATCAGATTTTGAAACCACAACCTTAGATTTGACGGAAAACCGGGCTTTTTACCGGTTTTCCAAGAGCTTGCCCCAAAACCCGATTGATTTCGGGACAAGCTCACGCAAGAACCCTTTTCAAAACCCAAAAGATTTTGAAAACCCCACATCTATTTTTTCATAACGGAAAGGCAAGAGACTTGCTTTCCTCTTGCTTTATAATCTAAGACCGTTCCGCTTCTTATTCTGGTAGAATTTTTACCTTTTTTGGATTATTTTCGAGTTTTTGCCCCTCTGATAGGGCGGCCTGTCCGCCAGATGCAGAAGATTTACCGCGAATCGCAAGGAAGACCGCTATGCGGTCAATTAAAGGAGAAAAAGATAAAAAGTAAGAAGAGAAAAGAGGGGGGCCTGTTTCCACACTGCCGCCACGTCAGAGGACTTTAGCTCCCGGCCCCCCTACGGCGCAGCCTAAAGTCTGCGCCTACCCCCCTCGTGGGGCCGGGGAAGGTTGATTTCTCAAAGCCCGGCGTGTTTGCCCGGCAACGCGCCCTGCTCGATGTTCCGGACAACGTTACCGCAAATTATATTTTGTCCCGCGCGGAGGCCGCCAACGAAACACCCGCGCAGGTCATCGGTAAACTGGTCCGGGAAAAAATAAGCGCCGCTTTATAAAAAAAGAATAATAAACTTGCCAATATGCGCGTAACCGTGGTATAGTAGTCCCCAGCGGGCCCTGGGGCCCGGACAAACCGTATTGCAAAAGGAGTGTTCATTATGAAAAATAAAAGTTTTGGGGTAAGTTTCTATTTTACCCCCCCCCCCCCCCCGTCATCTGTTAAGTAGTTTTCTTCTTTTACCAATCATTATAGCCGTAAGCCTCTGTATCGCGTCCTGCTCCAATCCTGCGGGCGGCGGCGGA
>JAISDF010000135.1 GCA_031265025.1 Spirochaetaceae bacterium | reverse complement strand
CTCTTTGACCGCATAAACGAAGAAGACGCCGCAAAAAGGGCCATAAGGCTCCTCAAGGCGTCGGTGCTGATTTCAGCGGGCAGGCCCGATCATGCCCGTTCAATTATTGAAGCTATACTGTCGGAGGAACCGGAGCAGAGCGACGCGCTTTTCATACTGGCCAACCTGGAAGCCTCATTGGGCAGGACAGGGGAAGAACAGGCCCTGCTGGAGCGCATCATTCGCTCTGATCCTGAAAACAGCGACGCCCTTGCGGCCCTGGGCAATATGGCAATGGAAGCCAGATCCTACAGCCGCGCCGCGTCCTACTATGACCGGGCCCTCAAGGGCAATCCTGACCACGGCGAAGCCCTGACCGGCAGGGCCGTCCTGTACCGCCGGAACAATGACGCGCGAAGCGCTGTTGAGCTTCTTACCCATGCCATTGAACTCAACCCTTCCTGGGCCCTGCCCCTTGTGGAACGGGCCCGGATTTACAAGGAAGAAGGGTATCCCCATCAGGCCCTGGAAGACCTTGACAGGGCCAAGGTCCTTGACCCCGGCAATTACTGGACCAGCATAGACCGGGGCAGCGCGCTTCTTGAACTCATGCGCCTTGACGAGGCTCTTGAGGAATTTGTCCAGGCAGAAGCACTGGAGCCGGAAAATTTTCTCGCCTATGTGTATACCGCGGGCCTGCGGGATGACCTTAAAGACTATGCCGGAGCGGAGAAGGACTACGAAACGCTGGTCAGGCTCAGGCCCGATTATTACTTTGCCTTTGAGGGACTGGGCATACTCAGAATGCGAAGCGGCCGCTGGGCCGCTGCCAGGGACGCCTTTATCGAAGCCTACAGGCAGGATACCGCAAATCCGAGCTATCCCTTTCTTATCGCCGTGAACTGGATGCGGGCATCAGGTCCCGCCGGCGCCAGAGGTTTTCTTGCCGAGCTGCTCAGGACCGTGCCCCGCGACAGCATTGAATGGGCCGTACTCAGGCTTTACCATGATCAGGCCGGCGATGTTGACATCGCGGTGCGCGTAGACAGGGAGCAAAATATCGACAAGAAAGCCCGGATGCTTTATTATCTTGCCGAGTATTACGCCATACGGGGAAACACTTCCCTGGCCGACAGGTATTATCTTCTGGTGCGGGATATGGACCGCCGGGGCAGCCTCGAATGGAAGCTCAACGCAATGGCCCTGGAAGAACGGCGTCTTACCGGATCGTAATGGAAGAATCAGCCGGTTTTTTCAAACTTAAAGAAATTCTCGAAACCTTGTCCGGGGACAGGGCCCTGGTTATTCAGACCCATGATTTCCCCGATCATGACGCTGTGGCAACGGCCTTTGCCCTTGCGGAGCTTTTCAGGCATTTTGAATTTAAACCCTCGATACTGTACCGGGGAGAGATACGCAGCCATTCCCTTACTACCATGATCCATGAGCTTGCCATTCCCCTTGCGCGGGTAACGGAAGACATGGCCCCGCCGGAGCTGATCAACTGCCCCTGCGTTATCGTGGACGGCAACCCGGCCAACGCCAACGCCAAAGAAGCGACGCTGCGCCTTGCGGGGGTAGTGGACCATCACGGCAACTCATCGCCGCCTGACTGCCCCTTTATCGACATACGGCCCGACTATGGATCGTGTTCCGCCCTGGTTGCCGATTACTGGAAAGAAGCGGGCCTTGTGCCGGGCCCCGGTATAGCAACCGCCCTCCTTATGGGCATAGAGATGGATACTGATTTTCTTTCCCGCCGGGTAAGCAGGACTGATCTTGACGCCTTTTACCGCCTGTTCTTTACCGGCGACTGGCAGAACGCCTCACGAATCGTCAAGACCTCGCTCAGCAGGGCCGACCTCCCTGTCTTGACCATGGCGGTGAACAACGCCAAAATAGAAGACAGCCTTTTTTTCACCTATCTTACCGTTGACTGTTCCCAGGAACTGATTTCCATACTGGCGGATTTTTTTCTCAGGCTCAGGGAAATCACCGTTACCGTGATTGTCGAAATAAAAGGCAAAGACCACCATGTGTCGGTACGGAGCCGTGACCAGGGCATTTCCGCGGCAAAGATAGTGCGGGAAGCCCTGAAGGACATAGGAGCCGGCGGCGGCCACGATCACATGGCCGGCGGCGTTCTTGATCTTTCCCTCAGAATCAGCAAGGGCGAAATTTTTCAGCGTTTTGCCAAAGCATTCAGAAACGCTCAGGAGTGTAAATTGAAAGATAACCAGGAGAGGCTTGAACTCGGCGGCAGGGAAATAATTCTTGTGGGGACAGCCCATGTTTCCAGGGAAAGCATAGACGAAGCCGGAAAGACCATACGGGAAAACAAGCCCGATATGGTCTGCGTGGAACTTGACCAGGGCCGTTATACGGCAATGACCCAGAAGGATAACTGGGAAAGCCTTAACGTGGTCAAAGTGTTCAGGGAAGGCAGGGGGTTTTTCCTCCTGGCAAACCTGGTGCTTTCTTCGTTTCAGCGCCGCCTGGGTATGGAACTCGGCGTAAAACCCGGAGAGGAAATGTGCGCCGCCGTGGACGCCGCCATGGAACTGGGCGTCCCCTATGCCTTCTGCGACCGGGAAGTACAGATAACGCTTCGCAGAGCCTGGGGCCGCTGCGGTTTCTGGAGCAAGTCAAAGCTCCTTGCTTCACTTGTTTCGAGCGCCTTTACCACGGAAAAACTCAGCGCCGAAGAAATCGAGAATCTCAAAAACAAGAACGAACTGGACGGCATGATGAACGAGCTTGCCGAGTACCTGCCCCAGGTCAAGGAGACCCTCATTGACGAACGGGACCGCTACCTCGCGGCCAGGATATGGTCATCAGGCGGCAGGAAATCCGTAGCCATACTTGGCGCGGGCCATCTCGCGGGAGTCCGTTCCCATCTGGAACGCCTTGCCGGAAGCGGCGGCGCGGAAAACCTTGAGGCGCTCGAAGCCATACCCGCCCGGTCCTTCCTTTCAAAATCCCTGGGCGTTTTGGTTCCCCTTGTTATTGTCGCGCTTATCGTCGCGGGCTTTTTCCGGGGCGGTACGATAGACCGTTCCGGGCTGCTCATGTGGGTGCTGCTCAACGGATCTTTGGCCGCGCTGGGCGCCGCCATCGCCCTCGGGCATCCCCTTTCGGTACTGGTTTCCTTTATCGGCGCGCCCATAGCCACCATAAATCCCTTTATCGGCGTGGGCCTTTTTTCGGGCATCACCGAGGCAAGCATACGCAAACCCAGGGTAGAAGACGCGGAGAGCCTCTACACCGACATAGGAAGCCTCAAAGGAATATACCGCAACCGTATCCTGCGGGCCCTTCTGGTCTTTCTGCTTTCCTCCGTAGGCGGCGCCGTAGGGAATTTTATCGCCATCCCCTTCCTTGCCCGGCTGCTCGTAAAGTAGGGCCCCGCGCGTTACCATCATCATTCCACTTTGAACTTTGACACCTCCGCAACCAGAACATCGATGTTTTCCTTGTTCTGCCCGCTGATCCCGTTGACCTGGTTTACCGCCGTGTTGATCTGGTCCGCCCCGGCGGCCATCTCGTTCATCCCGCTGGCGATCTCCTGGGTTATCGATTCCAGATTTTGCCCTTCATGAATCACCTGGCCGCTTCCCTCGCGCATCCTCGCGGAACCGTCCTTGACCATTTGGGTAGTTTCGTTCAACTGGCCGATGGCTTCCAGGATCTGCTGGCTCCCTTCGCCCTGCTCTTCCATGGCACTGCGGATGTTCTCTTCCTGTTCCGA
>JAISDF010000048.1 GCA_031265025.1 Spirochaetaceae bacterium | reverse complement strand
TTTACTTCCAGGGTAATTTCGCTCCGCCCGGCCGGCCGCGCTACGGCGGGGCGCTTGGCGGGGCGTTCCTCGAGGCAGCCAAGGAGAAACGAGAGCCTTTCGGGGCCCAGGAGGGACGGGGTCCCGCCGCCTATATACACCGAGGGAACAAGCGGAACGCTGTCCAGGGCGGCGCGCAGTTCCCCGCCCAGCCTTTCAACATAGCGGTCAAGGAGGGTCTCTGTTTCGGAGGCCCCGCCGCGAAGGGGAACGGAGAAGAAATCACAGTAATCGCATTTGGAGCGGCAAAAGGGTATATGAATGTAGATTGAAGCAGTCATGACAGGCGCTCCGCGCGGCAAAGCGCGGTCCGGCGGTCCGGCGGCATGGCGGGGTATGGGCCCCGCTTGCGAATCAGAAGCGTTCAAAACGGGTAAAGGGCCAGTACCGGAACACCACCTGCCCGGCAATGACGTTCATGGGCACGGGGCCCCAGGTTCTTGAATCATTGGTATTGCTCCGGTCGTCGGAAAGCACGAAACACTGGTTGCCGGACAGCACCAGGGTATCCATGGTTCCCGAAAAGGGCAGGGACTCGTCCCAGAGGGGCGATACCTGAGGCGGCAGTATATGATAGGGCCGGACCGCGAATTCATATTCGGTGAGCCCGTAGGCCTGGCCCGCGGGTTTTACCCTGAGGACAAAATCCTTCATGGAGATTTCATCGCCCGGCAGGGCAACGAGGCGTTTGATGAAGGTCCTGTTTTCCCGGTTGATAAGGCCGATACGCTGGGCGGTAAAAAAACGCGCAAGCGTATCGGCGGCAAGGACAGGAAGGCTCCGCCCGGTATTCAGGGAAGGATCGATAACCACAATGGAGCCCCGGTCGAGGCGCAGGGATTTCTGCCCGTCGCCTGAGCTTTTCGCGAAAAGCCGCGAAAACCCGTAGGAACGGACGATAAAGCGCTCCCCCGCCCTGAGGGTCGGACGCATTGATTCATTTTCAAGAATTCTAAAGGAAAAAAAGAAATTGGTCAGCGCCAGGTAGAGGACAAAGAAAGCGCCAAGCCACACCAGTACAAGGTACAGTTTGTTGCGCTGCTGCTTCTGCGCCGCGTAGGAATACTTACGCCATTTGCCAAACATGCGTCCCCCTACCGTATGGGTCCCATGCGGCCCGGAGGCCAGTAGATAAACGCCCCCTTGCCCAGTATCTTGGTCTCCCGTACCGGGCCGAAATAACGCCCGTCCCGGGAATTGTCCCGGTTATCGCCCAGGGGCAGTATGCGCCCCTCGGGAACATACCAGCCCTGTTTTTGCCGGGCAAGGACCATGCTGTAACGCTGGTCATGGGGGAAAAGGGCTTTAAGAAACGACATATAGGCTTCGGAGTAGGCGGAATCCCCCCGGTACTGGGGAAGCAGTTCCCCGCCGTTGCGCTCAGGAGAACCCCCGGCGCTTACCGCTTCGGCAAGGCGGGAAATTTCGGGCGGCGATGAAAGCCACAGTTCCCGGTAGCCGTTGCGTTTTCCCGCCGCCCTGAGGGAAGGATACACATCCTGGTCTATGAGCCGCGAAAGCCTGTGGGTAAAGCCCCGCTGGGCCATGTATTCCCGTTCGGAAATCCAGCGGTCCTCGCCGGAAAAGAGGACCTTGAGTTCGCCGTTTTCGCTTACAAAGCGGTCGCCGCCCATGCCAACGGCCCGTTTGATAAGGAAATGGGCCTTGGGCTGTCCCCGTTCATCCCGGTCTATGTCCACCAGGGAAAGGGTCAGCATATAGATGACGCGCTGGGCTATGTCAAAGCCGGGTCCCCGGGAAAGATAGGAAGGATTTTCAAAAATAATAATATCGTTCCGTTTGGGCTTTACCGGGCTGGGCAGCTTGGCGACGCCGGGGAGCAGTTCCGGCCCGTACACAAGTTTATTGACGAAAATCCGGTCGCTGATGAGGAGGGTGTCTATCATCGAGCCCGAAGGTATCTGATAGGCCTGAAAGAGGTACTGGTTGATGAGAAGCACCACGCAGGCCGCCCAGAGGAAGGCCTCAAGCCAGTCAACAATGATGTTTTTTTTCCGCTGCTTTTCTTTTTTTTCACGCCTGAGCCGCCTGCGGCGGGTCAGATACCGTTCTGTAAGGGACTGGAGTGTGTCAAAAAAGTCCTTTCCCGTGTTTGTTTTTATTCCGTTCATCTTTATATTGAAACTACCATGAAGCGCTGTCGTTGACAAGGGATTACGGTGATTCTATAATTCCGCCATGTTTGGAAAAGCTAAAAAAAGCAGCGAAACCCTCGACGAAGACCTGGTTGAACTAAAGCCCTTTATGGGTCTGCGGCCCGGCGTATACCTGGCGCCGCTCTATGCCCTGGTTCTCCTTCTCATTCTTTTTTTCGTCCTTGTTTTTCCCGGTCTCAGCAGGCCGGGCAGTGTCGTAAGCATAGACTCGGAACCGGAAGGCGCCGCTGTGCGGATTGACGGGGTATACCAGGGCGTTTCGCCTCTTTCGGTATTTGTTCCCAGGGGAAAGCACCGGATAAGCCTGGTTCTCCCCGCTTTCAGCGTTACGGAGTTTGAGGCCGATGTGGGAGGCAGGATTTTCGCTTCCCTTTTCTTCCCGAAACGAATTGCTTTTTCGGAAAGCCTTGACAGCCCCGATCCCCTGGGGGTCCTTGCCTTTGCCGCCGCGGACTATGCCCGCTGGGCCTCTGTCGGGGAGCCCTCGGCCATATACCAGATACCGTTAAGCCTCTCGGAAGGCGCCTACCGCGCCGGGGGCGGGCGGTACGGGGATATGGCGGGCATACTCATTGCCTCGGCCCGTTTTGCCCGGAGCCGCGCACAGATGCGGGACCTTCTCAGGGCAAAATTCCTTGTTGACAATACAGGCCGGAGCCCCTCTCCCCTTTCACTGGTTGCTTCCGCCAGGGATATGCTTAATTACCTTTCGGACAATCCCGGCGCCTCGTTCTGGCTTTCCGGCGCGGTGTACGGCGGCGGGGTGAATACCGTATCGGCATCGCCCTGGCACCGGGAACACACCGGGACCAGAGAACGCCCGGCGGGAGGCGGCGCGGCGGGAAGCGCCATGACGCTCAGGGGCATTGAGTTCCGCTCCATTCCGGCGGGCAGCTTGAACAGGGAACTTCCCTATGCGGAAGAGACCCCCGTCTCTTCGTTCTGGATTGCCGCCTCTGAAACGGGCAGGGAAGACTGGAACCGCTTTGTGAGCGAAAATCCCCGCTGGGCCGCTGACAGGCGTTCGGCTCTCATCGCGGAGGGCCTTGTTACCGAAGACTATCTGCTTCCCCCGCCCGGGGCAATGCCCGGAGACTTTTCCGCCGAACAGGGATCGGCCGTTACCGGCGTTTCCTGGCACGTGGCCAGGGCCTACTGCGCCTGGCTCAACGAGTCCCTTGCCATGCCGGGCTATACGGTCCGGCTTCCCACCGAGCTTGAATGGGAATACGCCGCCGGGGTAAACAGCCGCACTGTTTCCCGGCCCCTTGGTTCCATGATTTTGAACCACTGGGAATGGTGCGAGAATCCCTACAGCTATCTCGATTATCTGCCCCAGGGCGCCATGGAACTCATTGACGCCCCTGAAAGGCCGGTGCGGGGCGGCGCGTGGCTCAACACCCCCGGAACCATAAACGAAAAAACCAGGGGGGGCCTTGACCCCGAAACCTGTTCTCCCTTTGTCTCGTTCAGGCCGGTTATAGCGCCGGACAGCGGGACCGGAAGTCCCGGAGGCCGGTAATGGGCGGCGGTACAAAGGTCATAGCCGTCAACCGCAGGGCCAGGCATGACTATGCCGTGGACGAAACCTATGAATGCGGCATCGTACTCCAGGGAACCGAAATAAAATCCGTGAGGGACGGAAGGATTTCCTTTCCCGACGCCTGGGCCGAAATAGCCGCCGGCGAGTTGTGGCTCCGCTCCCTCCGGGTGGCCGAAAATCCCTTTTCCTCGGTTTTCAACCACGATCCCGACCGGAAAAAAAAACTCCTCATGCACCGCCAGGAGATCAAACGCCTTACCCGCAAAGTAGATGAAAAAGGCTACACCCTTGTTCCCCTGTCCTTTTACCTTAAAAACGGCAGGGTCAAGGTTGAATTGGGGCTCTGCAAGGGCAAAAAAAACTACGACAAACGGGCTGACATACGGGAAAAGGATATCAACCGGGAAATAGCGCGGGAATTCAAGGGCAAATTACACTAGGCCCGGCCATGAATGCCGCTTGTTTCATGAAGCCTCACTTGTGATTTGCCGCGAAGGGCGGTATACTACAGATATGAGACATTTTGTTCTCATCTTCGCGCTGGTTTTTTTCGCGGAATTTCCGGGGCCCGCTGCCCAGGCCGCGAAGCCGGTAGTGCGTATCATGCCCTTCTCTGTTCAGGGCATGGGCGACGAAGAAGCAAGAACCATCGAATCGCTCATTCAATCCTATCTATTGGATCTGGGCGACCGTTTTATTGATTTTGAGCTTGTTGACCCTTCAGGCGGCATACGCCGGACTTCCGTGTCTCCTGACGGGAGAGAGCCTGATTTTGTCATTTCGGGCAGTCTCAGGCTCGAAGGCGATGACCGCGTGCTGACCCTCGATCTTTCCAATACCCATACAGGCCAGTCCGTACAGTTTACCTCGACCCACAAAACCACCAGCGAACTGGCCCTCAAGACCCGTTCCCTGGTACAGCTTGCCATGGACTCATCCAGGCCCGGAGGCGGCGAGGAAGGGGCCGGGGAAAGCGAAAACGCCGAACCCTTGAGCGAGGGTCTGGTTATAGGCAGGTGGCGGGGCGACGCGGGCATAGAAATGATACGTCTCCAGGGCGGGGGCGCGGGGCTCGCCATCTTTTCGTCAGGCGCCCAGATGAACATACGCTACCGCATACAGGACAATGTTCTGTATGTGGTACAGAATTCCCCCAATTCCGAACGCTACTATCACCCTGTCCCCTTCGGGATAGCCAGGCAGATGGTTGAACTTGCCGAACCCATGAGCTGGGAATTCCGGCTTTTCGGCAACGGAACAGCCCTCAGGGGCCAAAAGACCGCCACCGCCGTGGAATATTCGGGGGATACCATTATCAGCCTGCACAGGGGCGCGGTCCGCGATGCCGAATGGGCAAAAATACGCTAGAGGAAAGGCACCCGCGCCCGGCACGTAAAACACCGGCCCGGGAAACCCTTAGGGCGTGGTAAAAATTTCGTCTTTGGAAAAATCGTCAGAAGAGCTTCGTTTTTTTATATAATCGAAAACGCTGAGAACAATAAAAAGGACCAGACCCAGGGAAAGGGAAAATACCCGCAAAAACCTGTCGCTGACCGTGTCGGGCTTTGTATAGATGATGAGCTGCCCGGCGGCAACGCGCTTTTTGACCGCGCCGGGGAGTCCCACAATGCGGACAAAACGCTCGCCGCTTTCGCCGTAGCCCAGTTCCCTGGCGTAAACCATGATGGTATCGGAATCATAGCGCAGGGCGTCCATGGTGCCGCCAAGGTTCCGGTTTATGGTTTTAAGTTCCTCCATGTTTGCCCTGAGCCGGTCCAGGTCCCCCCTGGTCTTTTCATAGGACACAATACCCATGGGGCCTATGGTAAAGGAGGCGGCGGAATAAACGGTGATACTCAGCCAAAGGGCCAGGAGGCAGTTGCGGCCATTCATTATCCTGATTTACGGAGCCTTTTCGTTCAATCTTGAGTAATCTCCATTGACAACCAGAAAAGCCCTGGGCTAACATGAAATATATGGAAAAGTGTCTTTGGGCGGCTTTTCCGGCGCCGGAGTTCGGGGAAAGGCCCGGAGTTTTATCAAAATTCCTACAATATTTGCCCATACCGGCCGATAGTAGATATATCAGGGAGTCTCCGGAAACCCCTGTCCCGGGGTTTCCCATTAGTGTTATTTAGCGGGAGAGATCATGGCAAACGAGAAAAAACCGTCAATATATTACGATCGTGGTACTATAGGTTCCCAGGATGAACTTGACGAGTACGGCGTTTGGGTCAAAAGCGAACCCCAGGATCTCACGGCAGGTTCAGCGGCCGCCGGCTCTGATTTTGACCTTCCCGATATAGAAGAACTGCCCGATATGGAGAGTCTTGCCCCGGATGACGCCGGAGATGACTCTTTCGGTTTTTCCGGGGACGAAAGTTCCCCTGGCGGCACCGAGGAAGATGACCTTGAGCTGCCCGAATTTGACGACGCTATTTCAGAAAGTTTTGGCTCCGAAAGCCTTGACGATGCCCCCGGTGCTTCAGAGGACAGTTCCTTTACCGATATTTCGATGGATGATTTTCTTGACGCTTCCGGGGAAAATTCCACGGACAGCGCCGAAGAGCCGGCAGGGGAAACGGCGTTTGATGACAGCGGCCTTGACCTTGACATTGATTTTAACGATTCCGGGGACAGTTCGCCGGTAAGTCCTGTTGAGGAAGACGTGGAATTTGACGATATCGCCGCGGTGGACAAGGACCTGCGAAGCAGCGCCGCCGCACCGGAGGGCCGGAACCAGGGAGCCGATCTTTCCACCCAGCTTTTGATGAAGATAGCCAACGAGCTTTCCTCGATCAAGGTGGAACTCTCAAGCCTCAAGTCCGAACTTGCCGCCCATACCTCGGGAGAAGCCCCTGTCCAGAAAAAGGCCGCCAGGGAAGAAGGCGGCGGTTTCTTTGACGAGGAAGAGGACGAAAAGATAGCTCTCACCGGCGACGAACTCAACAATATACTCAATACCGCCGACTTTACCGAAGAAGCCGGCCGGGACGCCACCGCCGGAGAAGCGGAAGAAATTGACCTGGGCGGAGACTTTCCCGATACAACGCACGAAGGGCTTGCCCTGAGGGATGACGAAATCCCCTCAGACACGCCTTTTACGGAAGAAATCGAAGAAGACCTCATCCTGGACGAGAATATTCTTGACGAAAAAGACAACGAGGTTCTCAAGGAACTCCGCGAATCAGGCGCGAAGCCCATGACGCCGGCGCCTGAGGATACAAGCTATCTTGAAGAAACGGAAGATGTCCTTGACGAGGCCGAACCTGCTTTTGACGCCGCGCTGCCCGGCGAACCGGACTTTGATGCCGCGACGGACTTTGACATTGCGGCGGACATAGCCGAACCTGAGGCCGAAGAGCCTGAGCTTGAGGAAATAGGCATAGACCTTGAGGAAGTGTCCGCCGATGACGCGTCCCCTGTCGAGGCCGCGGAAGACGATCAGGGCCCGGTCGAAGAAGAACTGGAACTGGATCTTGACCTCGGGGACTTTGATGACGATACCCATTCCTTGGAAAGCGCCGAAGCCGCTCCCGAAGAAGAAAGTTTCGCGTCGGTGCTTCCCGAAGGTTTTGTCGTCGAATCTGATGAAGCCTCCTCTTTCGGCGGACAGGAAGACGAGGTAGAAATACTGCCCGGCGAGTCCTCAGACGGGTTTGGCGAGGACGCGATTATCGGCCTTGACGAGCCTGAACTTCCGCCGGCGGAGCCTGATTTTTCCGCCGCCGAAACTCCCGTCATCGACGCATCGGAGGCCCCTGCCGCCGGCTTCCCGGACGCGGCCGAAGACTCTTCCGGTTTCCTGGAAGCGTCCGACGCCCAGGATTCGGAAGGACTTCCCCCCAATCTCCGGGTTGAGCTAAAAACCGTACTTTCGTATATGGATCAGCTCCTTGAGTCCCTTCCCGAGGACAAGATTGAGGAATTCGCCAAATCAGAGTACTACGAAACTTATAAGAAACTTTTTGAGGAGCTGGGTCTGGCCTGATGGGACTCCTAAGCAGGGTTGCTCTTAACGATAACGGCACAGGCCCTGTAAAACAAGGCTCCGCCTCAAGTCTTCCAAAGGTTCTTGATGAAATGGGCGAGGCTCTGGCGGAGCGCATAACGCGGCTCCCCCGCTCGCCTTCCCGGGCTGAATCGGCCCTCAACCTTCTGAAACCGTATATAGGCTTCAAGGCCGCCTTCTGCGCCGTCGAGGAGGGGGACCGCTATATTCCCTACGCGGCGGCGGGAATCAGCACAGGCAAAGCGGGATTCGACAAAAAAGACGTGGTCATTTCCGGGGGCCTTGAAAGGCTGGATATTCCCGCTTCCCCGTACCGGATATGGGCCTTTGCCCTGGGAAATTCCTGTGTTCTTTTTCTCTACGAAAACCCCGAAAACCCCTTTACCGTTCCTTCCGCCGGGTCCCTGCTCGCGAAAATACAGGCCGCCCTCCTTCCCTTTACCGGAAGGGCTGAAAAAACAGCCGAAAATCCCGGTGTTGAGGACTTTGTCAGCGCCTACTACAGGGACAAAGGTCCCTTCCGCGGCCTTGTCCTTGCCGGGGACGCCGGGCTTGTGCCCACTCTCACGGCGGTTCTGTCCTCGGGCAGGGTTACGGAACTCGCGCCGGGCGTCTGCCTCCTGCTCTACCCAAAACCGCTGAACGAAAAACTCATAGTCCACAGGCTGACGGAAAGTTTCGGCGTCAAGGTGCTTTCGGGTTTTGAGGCTTCAGGCATAGCCGGGGCCCTGGACCATATAGAACAGTACCGTAAAGCATGACCGAGCGTTTTGAGCCATCCCTCTCAGGACCGCCGACGGTTTTTTTCGGGCAGACGGCCCTTCATTCACACTACAATCCCGAAAAAGAAGCCGTCCGTTATTCAGGGTCCCTTGCCGTAAAACACGGGGCGGGAATTTTTCTTTTTATAGAACCTGCCCTGGGATATACGGTAAAAGCGCTGAGAGAACGCTTTCCCCTGGGCCGCATGATAGCCCTTCATTGTTCCCCGGCCTTTGCCGGCGCGGGAGAGCCTGACGCCGAATGGCATCCTGAATGCGGCATAAGCCTCGACGCCTTTCTTTCGGACCGCATCGCCGATGAGGAAGTCCCGGCGGTTCAGCTTGTGGAATGGAAGCCGTCCATGAACGCCTATGGTTCCCGTTACGCGGAACTTGTTTCCCGCTGCGCTGTCTTTCTCAGGCGGGGCATGGCAAACGCCGCCACGACCCGGCATTTCGGGAAACGCTGGGACAGAAACGCCCGTAAAAACAGGCTGTACCGGAAAAAGGTCCTGGGCTTTACGCCGGGAGACTGTCCGGTGCTCATCACCGGTTCGGGGCCTGAGCTTGAATCCGTTCTTCCGGCGCTTAAAGACGCGGTTGAAACGCGGCGGGCCTTTCTGCTGGCGTCCTCCTCCTCGGTTCCCGCCCTGCGCAGCGCGGGCATAGCGCCCTCGCTTACGATTACGAGCGACGGCGGCAACTGGGCGCGCTGCCACATCCTTGACGGCCTGCGCCTCGTCCCAGGCCGTGCGGAGGGCGCGGAGAGCGCCAAGGGCATTACGAATAACGCGGAGGGCGCGGGGGTTCCCGGAGGACCGCTTTTTGCCGCGGCCTTTAACGCCGCCCTCCCCTCCCAGTGCTCAGGCTATCCCGTGCTTTTTATAGGCGACGGCAGCCGGGCCGCCGGAGAACTCCTTTCAGGCCTCCCCCACCTCACCCTGCCCCAGCGGGGAACGGTTACCGCCTGCGCCCTTGACCTTGCCCTTCTCCTCAGCAGCGGCCCCCTGTATTTCGCCGGTATGGACCTTAAACCCAAGGATATACAAAGCCACGCCAGACCCTATGCCCTCGACGCCTATGTAGCGGCGGGGACAAAACGCCTTGACCCCTATTATTCCCGCTCCTGGGAGCGCGTGGAAAAATCAAAGAGCCTTAACCCCCTGGGCATCTACGCGTCCTGGTTCAGGGAACAGTTTCCCCGCGTAACAAGGCCCTGCTATGTTCTTGGCCCCTTGTCCCCGCTTCTTGACGGGCTGCTCTCCCCGGCGGAAAAAGTAAAGGAAGAAGGAAAAACATTCCCCTCCTTTACGGTGTACTCTTCGGGTAACGGAACGGGCGATGAAGGACGCTAGCGTACGCTATACCATGATGAAGGCCCGTTCCGGCCTCGATGTACCGGCGCTTACGGACAGATGGGGCGCGCTTCATCCCCTGCACTCGCTGGTAGACCCCCGGCGGGAAGGAACCAGGCTTGCCGGTTCCCTTGAGGAAGGCTTTCTCGTATTTCTCGGCCTCGGCGGTGCTTTTCATATTGAAGCGGCTCTGGAAAACAAAAACACCCGCCGGGTTATCATCATTGAGCATAACAAAGAGGCCCTGGGGGAACTCCTGGCCCAAAAGGAGGCCCTGCTCGGCGACAGGCGGGTTACTCTGCTCGTTGACAGCCCTCCCTCCGAAACGGAACGCTTCGTACTCAACGAATACAATCCCCTGCTTTACGGCGCGCTGAGAATCATACCTTTAAGGACCAGGGTTGCGTTTGACCGGGAGGCTTTCGATGCCAGCGCCGCCGCGGTAGAATCGGCGCTTAAAAAAACAGCCGCTGATTTTTCCGTCCAGTTCCTTTTCGGCATCAGATGGTTTTCAAATATACTCAGGAATCTTGAAAAGGCCCGGACGCAGGGCGATGAGCTGCCCGAGCTGTCAAGGACGGCGCTTGTCGCCGCCGGGCCTTCCCTGGACAGCCAGCTTTCCCTCCTTAAAAAAGAACGGAAAAGCCTCTTTGTCCTTGCCTCGGATACCTCGCTTCCGGCCCTGCTTGCCTCGGATATACTTCCCGACGGGGTAATCTCGATAGACTGCCAGCACATAAGTTACCATCACTTTATGGCGGGGCTTCCCCGGAACATACCCCTCTTCCTTGACCTTTCCAGCCCTCCGGTGGCGGCGTCCCTTTCGGACAGGGTTATCTTCTGCGCCGGAGGCCACCCCCTTGCGCGTTATATAGCCCGTACCTGGAAGGCCCTTCCTGCCCTTGATACATCAGGGGGCAATGTAAGTTACGCGGCCCTGTCCCTTGCCCATACGCTGGGCGCTCAGGAGCTCCTGCTCTTCGGCGCTGATTTTTCCTATCCCGAAGGAAGAAGCTATGCCGGCGGGACCTGGCTCTATCCGTATTTCCGCTTCCGTGAAAACAGGTTCCGCCCCCTTGAGGGCAGTTTCTCTTCTCTTCTCTACCGGGGAGAACTGAAAAAAACAGGCGGCGGGGTATCCTGGTATTACGAAACGCCGCCGCTCATATCCTACAGGGAACACTTCGAGGAACTTGCCGCTTCTTTGCCTTTGAGTATACGCGCCGTACCGGGGAAGGGGGCGCCACTGCGTCTCCCGGCGCGGCCTCCCGCCC
>JAISDF010000062.1 GCA_031265025.1 Spirochaetaceae bacterium | reverse complement strand
CACCAGGGAAGTCTGCGCGTGGCCCGAAGGCAGCCCGTATCTCCCTGAAACGCCGCCTTCATACGCCCTGGCCACTCCCGGATCAAGGTCATAGGGCCTGGGCTGGGCGAACAGCATCTTGAGGGAACTGTTAAGCCACGCGGAAAAGAGCAGGAGGAGAGCCAGACGCAGGCCCCGCCTTTCGTCAACACACCAGAAAAGCAGGGGAACAAGAACAAGATAGGGCACGGGCGAACCGAGAAAACTCAAGCCCTTCATCGCCGCGCTGAGGGCAGGATTTTCATAACCCTGTATGAAGTGTATAAGTTCAAGACCCTTGGTATAAATATTTTCCATAATAAGGAAAATACCATCTATGGGATAGCAATGGGAAGAGTACGGCGGCCAGTGTTCTCTCTCGTACAAATAATGTAATGTATAAGCATGGGGAGGCCGCTTTGAAAGATAAGTACAGGATTAGAGAGGCAGCCCGCCTTTTTGGAATGAGCGCCGAAGCCTTGCGGTATTATGAACGGGAGCATATTATCCTGCCTTTGCGGGATGCTGAAAATGAATACCGCTATTACAATAAATTTTCGATATTGCGCTTAAATTACTGCAAGCGTCTGCGTTCCATGCGTTTTACCATGAAGGAAATAAAGCAAATATTCTTAAATGAGTCCCCTGAACTGTTTGTAAAGCGTATTGACGGAAAACGTAAAGAGATAAAAAGTATCATTAAATGGTATAAGGCCCTTGACACCTATATGACCGAGTACGAAAGTATACTCAAAAGATTTCCCCTTGAGCTTAACGTCTGCAGCATAAAAGAAAGCCCGGAACTGTACTATATTCTTCATTATGAAGATATGTGGCTCCTTACTGAAAACGGATCCTCGTGTCTTTATCCATTGTGGCTTGAAAAAATGCCCCTGGTCCGTATTTTTTCAATTTCACCCTTAGAATCGGTTCTTAAGAGCCCCCCGCTGACCCGCAAGGGCGGTCTTGCCGTGCTGGCTGAACACGCCGCTTTATGCGGCATAGATACCCAGAGGCAGGGGGTGCATCATATCAAGCCAGAAAAATGCGTGTATACGCTGATTGCCGTTGAGAATACCCATGAAAGCATCCACCATAGATTCAACAATGTCCTTGAATACATACGGAACAATAATCTGAGCATTTCTGGGGACCCTTGGGCTTTTCAATTATTCAAAAAATACCGGACGTTAAATATCAGTGATCATGACGCCGTTGATGGCAAAGAAGGAACGGTATATTACGCCTATTATATTCCTGTAAAATAATTGTTGACTTTACAGTTCCTTTAACCTTTACACTGAAAAACAGGAGTGTTTGAACAGCTTCAATCTTAGTTTTACGGAGGAACTGTATGAAAAATTTCTTCAAAGGTGTCTCCATAACGCTGCTTTTCCTGTTATGCGTTATGGCATGTACAACATCCGCTTTGGATAAACAGGGTGCCCCTCAAATCCGGTATCAGAGTGGGGTGTACAGGGGCTATGCCTATGGCAAATGGGCCGAAAAAAGCGTAGAAGGCTTCCGCTTTGATTCGCCGAGGAATATCAAACCCATAGAAGTCGAGGTGGAGTTTGATGAAAGCAGCATCAAGTCCGTAAAGGTATTGAGCTGCGACGATACGCCGGGTTTTGTAGAACCCGTTGTAAATAAAATTCCCGATGATATTGTAAAATACCAGACCCTCAATGTTGATATAGTTACCGGTTGTACCCTGACCAGCATTGGGGTCATTAACGCGGTATCAAATGCCGTCAGGGAAGCCGGAACCGATCCAGCCCTCCTCAACAGGGCTGTCCCCCGTTCAACAGAACACAGAAGCTATACAACGGATATAGTTATCGTAGGCGCGGGCGGTTCGGGTACTGCCGCAGCCCTTAGCGCAGTTGAGGCCGGGAAAAACGTTGTGATTCTTGAAAAGACCGGTAAAGTCGGCGGCATGAGCGCTTTAAGTACCGGTTTTCTCGGTGTGGGAAGCGATTTTGCCAAATCGAAAGGATATAACCACACCGAGTCAGAGCTTTATTCCGTACTTATGGAATACAATCAGTGGACGGCTGACAGCCTGATAGTAAAAGCCATTGTTGAAAAAGCGGGAAGTACCGCTGACTGGTTTATACAACATGGGTATGAATTCAGGTTAAATCCCAACGGCATGACCCATGACACCGGTAAGGGTACGGCCAAGATACAGTATCTCTATGATACCTATATATTGAGAAATCCCAATAATGTTCTATTGCTTGAGACAGCCGCAAAGGAACTTATTATAGAAGATGGAAAAATTGTCGGCGTAAAAGGCCAGTGCAGAGACGGCGGAACGGTCGAAGTACGTGGAAAGGCGCTTGTCATCGCAACCGGAGGTTTTGGCGGCAGCAGGGAAATGCTCAGGGAGTACACCGGAACTGACCGTTACTGGCTAAGCGGTCTTTCTGCTTCTTCCGGTGACGGATTAACAATGGCCCTTGCCGCCGGTGCCAGGCTTGGCGATCAGATTGCCCCGCATGTAACAGAATTTGCCGCCAATGCTGATGTTAATTTTAATGATTATTACTTTAAATACCTCAACTATACCGGCCTTTTGATGCTGAATACCCAGGGCTATCGTTTTATGAATGAAGAATATTGCCTGACTCAGCCTCTGGCAAAAGGCGCGTCGGCCATACGCCAGACAGGTTCTTTTTACGTGGTCTTTGATCAGAACAGCTACGACATAATCAAGCAGGAAGGCTTTAAAGGATTTTTTGACCAGCAGACAGTCAATAATCTGATCCGTAACCATGACTGGCGAAGCCGGGCCCTGGACCCTTTTGGAGAACTTATGGACATTGAAATGGACAGGGCCATGAAAGCCGGAGCGGCCTGGAAGGCGGACAGTATTTCTGAACTTGCCAGGACAATAGGTTTTTCAGGCGATGTATTTGTTAATGAAGTAAACCGTTATCAGCGTATGGTACGTCAGGGCCAAGATACGGACTTTAACAAAGCCCCAATCTTTCTCATTCCCCTGGACCAGGGACCGTATTATGCGGTCCGCATGGAACCGGCGATATTCGGAACCCTTGGCGGAATACGGGTCGATCAGTTTATGAGAGTTTTGGATGCCGGTCTTAAACCCATACCCGGTTTATATGCCGCCGGACAGGATGCCAGCGGCATGTTTGGCTATCCGTATTACGAGACAGCAGGATCAACCCAGGGTTTTGCCTACAATTCAGGCAGAATAGCCGGCGAAAACGCCTCTCTCTATACAGGGAATTAGTACTTTCACGGAGGATGCGGGGTTTTGGTACAAATTCTTCTTCTCCGTGTATCTCTGCGGATTTGTACAGACAGTGAGACTAAAAACAAAGACCCCGCATAATGCCGGAGCCTTTCTTATGGTTCAAGGGCCGCGCTGAAACCGGCGCGGCCCTTTTGGTTTTAGAACCCCTCGTAAAAGGCTTCCTTAACCCGGTCATAGGCGGTGGCCTGTTCCCTGGTCGGCGGAGTATCGGCGTTTACGCCGTTAAGCACATCGTTGATCTGCCGCTCAAGGAGGGCCTTGTCTATGCTTACCAGAACATAGTACTCGTAGACCTCCCGGTTTACCGACCTTCCGTCGGCGTTAAAGAAACGCTTCTGGAGCCAGAAATCCGTCTCCTTCCTCGCGCCCGTATAGGTAGCGTCCGAAGAACTCTTTACCACGTTTTCAAAGTAGCGGCCATAAGCGTCATCGGGACTCCCCGCGGCCGCGCCGGCAAAACGGTCCTCGACCCGCCGGGAAACCATGCGGGACAGGTCCTGGGCCACGGAAAAACCCGAAGACCACTGGCGCAGGGCATTGAGATTGGTCCCCGTATCCTCGCCGACAAACACATATTTATCCCGGTAGGCCGGCATAGCCTCCACGCCGGTAAGCCCGTCGGAAATATACCGCGTAACCCACTCAGGCACATCCTGGCCTACCGCCTTGGTTTTGTGGTCCACAACCACATAGGCTTCGGTCCGTTCAATATAGTCCGGCGCCGGGCCCAAAACTTCAGGCTGGGCCTTGGGCTTGCTGGAACAGGCCGACAAAACCAGGCCCGCCGCCAGTACACAGAACAACATCTTTTTCATAGTTTCTCCTTCAAATAGAAAAATCGTCTCACCATAACAAACACCCCAACACACAAATCATTTCATAGAATATACTATTTTTCAAGGGAGAGGGGGGCCTGTTTCCCCACCGCCGCTGGCAAACAGCCGCCGTAGCGCCCGGCCCCCCTACGGCGCAGCCTAAAGTCTGCGCCTACCCCCCAAGTGGGGCCGGGCTGCGGCAGGGATGCCGCTGTAAGGGCGGCTCTCCGCCGGAGGCGGAGAGGCGGAGTTTTTGTTTTGCAACAACTCCAACACCGTAATCCGCCACGGAAGGCGGATTAAGGTGGCCCCCCTTCGCGGGAGCCTTGCTTTGCAAGTCTCCCGCTCCCCCCCCGCCCGAGGACAGAAGAATGTACCGTGAAATAGTAAAAATCCCCTATGGCGCACCCTTTCTCGGCTTCTCATTACCCGCGCGGAACTTCTCAGCTCAGGAGCGGAGTTTCTCAGCTCAGGAGCGGAGTTTCTCAGCTCAGGAGCGGAACTCCTCAGCTCAGGAGCAGAGCCGCTCAGCTCAGGAGCGGAACTTCTCGGCTCAGGAGCGGAGCCGCTCAGCTCAGGAGCGGAGTTCCTCAGCTCAGGAGCGGAGCCGCTCAGCGGCCTTGGCGAAGCGGGGCAAAACCCCGCGCCCCGCAATCTCCGGCTGATGGGCAAAGCCCTTTGGGCTTTGTCCAAGCTACGGCTCCCAATTTGGCCCGGTATCCTCATCGGTGTCGGGGTTATAATAGCTCCATGTACTGCCGTTGGACCTGGTGTATAGATTAACATCCGGGTCCGCGGTGGCATCGCGCTTATTGCCGCCGTTGCCGAAGATACTCACGGTATGGCCGCTATATGACGCGGAGTTAGGCAGCAGGGGCAATACGGCGTCGCTACCGGTGATAGTCCCGCCGGTTTTGATAAAGGTACTGCCGCTGTTGATTATATAGACCCCGCCGCCGCTGATGGCACTATTGTCCTGAATAACACCGCCGCTCATGGTGAAGGTCCCGCCACCGCCTACATAAACCCCGCCGCCGCTGGTGGTGGCGCTATTGTCCTGAATAACACCGCTGCTCATGGTAAAGGCTCCGCCGATTACCAAAACGCCACCGCCGCCTGGGCCGCCGGTATTACCCTGAATGGCGCCGCCGGTCATGGTAAAGGTTCCGTCACGTACATAAACCCCGCAGCCGCCGCCGGAGCTGACGCTGCCCCCTGTAAGGGCAAGGTTATCCCCCAGGCTTACCGTGTTACCGCCGTCTATATAGAGCACGCGCTTGCCTTTCAACGAGGCGTTAATCGTTCCGCCGCCGGAAGCGCCTTTCAGGATGATGTGCGGGTAGCCTGTGCCCGATATGTCCACCATGCCGTTAGTGGTTCCGGCGTCGGCGGTAACGTTTCCCGATATGATGATGGCAAACTCAGCGCCCGGAACCGCGCCGAAGATTTTCGTCCTGGCAAGGGCTTCCGCTACGGTGCGGAGGGGGAACTCCTTGGTTCCGCTGTTGCTGTCGTTTCCTCCCGGAGCTACATACCATTCAGGGTTCCTGTATACGGTGAGGGTGTAGGTTCTTTCTTCAATATTGGGGCTTGCGCTGTCAACACGCACCGTAACGGGGATGGTATTGGGGCCGAGGTCAAGGCTGACTGTCCGGGAAACGCCCTTGACGCCCCCGATGAAAAGCTCCGCGTCCTCGATAGTGCTTGCCGCGGTGATGGCCAGTGCGGTAACGGCGGAGGGGACCGCCCCCAGGTCCAGGTCATAGACGCTGGTGTGGGTAATGGGGTCGTATGAAGAAAAAGAAAAATTGTCCAGATCCAGCGCCGGAGCGTAATCATCGGGACCTGTTACGCTCAGGGAGTTGAGGCCCACCACCCAGGCGGGGAAGGCCGTGTACAGGAGTTTCCTGGTGATGTTGTCGTAGTAGGTAACAAAAACGCTTTTGGGCCCCGGTTTGCTAAAGTCGTACACAATATCGCAGTCCGCCAGGTCCACCGCCTCCAGGCTTGCGCCTGAGTAGTACGCCGCAAGGCCCGCCGGGTCAAGGGCGTCCCCCGCCTGGTAGACCGTTTTGTCAGGCGCGGGGGGGTCCAGTACCAGGGAAACCTCGCCGCCTGTCCGGGTTATCCTGAAGGCATAGCTTGTGGAAGCCCCGCCGTGGGGCAGTTCCACCCGTACCGTTACGGTGCTGAGGAGTTCGGCGGGCGTTATGGGCCAGGCGCTGACCCCGCCCTGGCCCCGGAGTTCGCCGTCTATAAAAATCAGGGGGGCGTGGGGCCCCGTGTTAGCCGTGCCCGGCGTTACCGTCATGGTGAAGGTAGAAGGGGCGTTGTCAACGGGGTACACTGCCGGGTCCGCGTCCGGGTCAAAGGCCGGGAGCAGGGAGGCCGGGTTGAAGGTTATCATGAGCCCCGTAGTAAAACCAACAAGATTGAAGTACGCGACGCCTGTGTCCCCCTGGTAGAGTATGCGCCCCTCTTTGGCGGTCTTTATTTTTAGGTGAAGTGTCCCCTCGTCCCCCGCCGCCATCCCCGCCGGGAAGCTCACGGTAAGGCCCCCCGCCCCGGCGTCTACACTGACTCCGGGCAGTTCCGTGCCGTCTGCCATGGTAAAGGGACTTTCGATGACCAGCCCGTAGCCCAGGGGGTTGTCTATGGGAATGAAAAAGCGGTCCACTGTTTCGTCAAGGCAGACAAAGCCGCCGGTCCCCGCTACCACGAGGCCCGCCTCCGCCTCGGAGACGGCCCTGGCCTGTCCTACCCTGATGCCGCCTTTCTGCTCCTCAAAGAAGCGTTCGAGGTCCGTGCCGAACATATCGCAGGAGGCAAGGAGGAGGCACGCGAAGGCGGCGATGATTAGGTACGGGTAA
>JAISDF010000255.1 GCA_031265025.1 Spirochaetaceae bacterium | reverse complement strand
CATTTATGAAAACAAGTTATATGATGAAATAGATACTATTTTACAAGAATTGAATAATAGAAATAAAAAATGTATAATAGCCACATCAAAACCGGAAACATTTGCAAAAATAATAACGCAGTATTTTAATATAAAAAAATATTTCAAATATATTGTGGGAAGTAATTTAGACGGAACATTGTCTGAAAAAGAGGATATAATCAAATATATCATTGAAAAATATAAATTAACTAAAAAAGAGACAATAATGGTAGGGGATAGGAAATACGATATTATCGGAGCAAAAAAGAATGGGATAGATTCTATTGGAGTCTTATATGGATATGGAACTCAGGAAGAATTGGAAAAAGCGGACCCAAAATATTTATGTAAAAATGTAATGGATATATTAAAAATAATAGAATGAAAATTGCGAAAAAACATGTGTAATAAAAAGAACAACACATGGCGCATAACAGGCTGTTTACACATCGCCATTTCGCTTCCTGGCCGGGTTTCCGGGGGTCTTGCCGGAACGCCCCCTTTACGTACTCCGTTCATTTTGGTACTATAAGGTATTAAACACAGACCGGTTATATGGGGCAGTATATTTTTCCTCGTTGTTTTGGGTTCGTTTGTTGTTTTAAGCTCCTTCGCATCCACTGAAAATATAACGGTTTATGTAACTGATTCAGGGTCAAAATACCACCGGGAAGGCTGTTCGTTCCTGGCAAGGTCAAAGCGGGCCCTGTCCCTGGCGAAAGCTGTGCGCGGGGGATATGAGCCCTGCGCTGTCTGTAATCCTCCCCGCCCGGATGGGGCAAACCCGGGGTTTACGCCCGGTGAGGATACGCCCCGGCTGGAAGGCTTGTACAAGGTTAATGTTGAAGGGCTTCAAAGTTATACCCAGGCTGATATGGGGCGCATGGTCAGGGCTGAGGTTTCAGGCCATGTGGACGGCGACACGGTCAGGGTGCGTATAGAAAATCCGCCTGAGGGTCTTTCGGCCTTGGAGACCGTCAGGCTGCTGGGCGTTGACACGCCTGAAACGGTTCATCCGGCACGGCCTGTAGAAGCCTTTGGCAAAGAGGCCAGTGATTTTACCAGGGACAGGCTTCTGGGCAGGGCCGTGTATCTTGCCTTTGACTGGGACCTCCGGGACCGTTACGGCAGGCTTCTGGTTTACATTTATACCGCCGGTCCTGTTGACAGCGGCCCTGGTGACGGCGATCCCGGTAACGATAGCAGCCCCGGTAACGACAGCAACCCCGGCAACGGCAACGGCGCTGCCAGGCAGCTTGGCTGCCATAACGCCGATCTTATAAGCGAAGGCTACGGCCATGCCTATACCCGCTATACTTTTCAATTTATGGAAGAATTCCGCGCTCTTGAACAGGAAGCCAGGGAGCAAAAACGGGGCCTCTGGGGAGAATAGACTGGTTCGGCAACCCGGCAGGGCCCGGACCTAACGGATGGGCCTCGCCTCAAAGGAGGGGCAATGCCGGCCTGTCGCCTTGTACACTTCAATAGAAGGCAGATTCCGGCTCTTGACGCCGAAAAGCGTACAGCCCCTGGGGAAGGCGGCGTCCCAGGTAACATGAAAATGAAGGCATTTGAGGCAGTCCGGAGCTCTCCGGGGGTCCTGATTTTCCATGCTGCCTTATTGTAACATTTGACAGCTACGCTTCAATAGGGTATCTTCGTAAAATGGAGTATTTATCCGGAATTTCAGCTTCATCGGGCATTGCCATAGGCAGGGCCTTTCTTTACCTGGACGATGACGCCCCGGAAATTCCGCGTTACGTGATTCAAAAAGAACAGGCCGGAAAGGAATGGGAGCGTTTTCTCTCCGCCGCCGGCGAGGCCCATGCGGAAGTCGCAAAGCTCCTTGAGGCTTCTTCCCGCGAGATGGGCAGGGAACAGACGGAACTGCTCGAAGCCCACCTCCTGATGCTTGAGGACGAAGAATTTCAGGGCCGGATTAAGGAAACGCTTGAGGAACGCCTTGAGAATGTTGAATGGGTGATACGGGATATTGCCCATGAGCTTACCCAGAAACTGCTGTCCTCTCCCGATTCCTACCTCAGGGAAAGGGCGACGGATATAGCCGATGTGGCCAGGCGTGTTATCTATAAACTGCTTTCCTTCAGGAAATTTTCCCTTGCCGATCTTGCCGAAGATGTGATACTGGTTGTCCATGATCTCAGGCCCATGGACGCCCTTGTTATGAACAAGGAAAGGGTCAAGGGCATAGTCATGGATATGGGAAGCCGTACTTCCCATACGGCCATACTGGCCAGGGCCTTTGAAGTCCCCGCCGTGCTGGGGCTTTCCAGGGCAACGAAGCTTATTGATAACGGCGGGCAGATTATCGTCGACGGCACGGCAGGGCAGGTCGTGATAGACCCTGACGCCCAGACCTTAAAGCGTTACAGGAACGCTTTTTCCCGGTACCGGCGCAGCGCGAAAGACCTGCTTCAATATAAGGATTATCCTGCCGAAACCACTGACGGACACAGGGTAGCCCTCAAGGCCAATATTGAATTCCCCGAGGAAGTTGAACAGGCGCTGCGTTACGGTGCGGAGGGCATAGGTCTTTACCGTTCGGAATTTCTCTTTCTCAGCCCCGGCCATCCCGCCGAGGAAGAAGTTCAGTACCAGGCCTACCGTAAGGTACTCAAGGCTATGGGCGAGAGGCCCGTTACCATCAGGACCCTGGATTTGGGCGGCGACAAGATGCTTTCCAATATTCAGGATATTGACGAAAAAAATCCCCTCCTGGGCTGGCGGGCGGTGCGCTTCTGCCTCTCCCTGCCGGAACTTTTCAAGACCCAGCTCCGCGCCCTGCTCCGCTGCAGCGTTGAGGGAAACCTTAAGATCATGTTCCCCATGATTTCCGGCCTGGAAGAGCTGATTGACGTGCTTACGGTTTTTGAAGAAGCCAAGGAGGAATGCCGGAAAAAGGGACAGCCTTATAACGAAGATATGCCTGTGGGAATCATGATTGAAATTCCGGCGGCGGCGGTAATGGCCGACATACTCGCGAAAAAGGCGGATTTCTTTTCGCTGGGAACCAACGATCTTGTTCAGTACAGCCTGGCCGTTGACCGGGGCAACGAAAAGATAAATTACCTGGCCCAGCCCTTTCATCCCGGCGTACTCCGCCTTCTTAAAACAGCCATTGACGCTGCCCATAACCAGGGCATCAAGGCCGCCCTGTGCGGAGAACTGGCCGGCGACCCCTATGCCGTGCCCCTGCTCCTCGGCCTGGGCCTTGATGAATTCAGCATGAACGCCTCGGCGCTTCCCCTGGTCAAAAAAATTATTCGGGACTCATCAATGGAGGACTGCGGGGCTCTGGCCGCCGAGGCCCTTGCCTGTTCTTCCTGGCAGCGCATCGCTCTTCTTGCCGAAGAATGGATGCCGGAATTTTTATCAGATGAATGAATACAGAAATCTGCCGACCGTTGTTCTTGCCGGCAGGCCCAATGTGGGCAAATCGACCCTTTTTAACCGGCTGCTTCACAGGCGCCGTGTCATCACCGATCCAACGCCCGGCGTAACCAGGGACCCGGTGGCGGCAGTCGCCCATATCGCGGGCAGGCCGCTGCGCCTCGTGGATACCGGAGGGTTCCGCCTTGAACGGGAAGGCCTTGACGAACTTGTGGTTGAACAGACACTCAAGACCCTCAAGGAGGCCGATCTCATCGTGCTGCTCCTTGAGCCGGGGGACCTGACTCCCGAAGATGAGGAATTCATAGAATTTTTGCGGCCCTTTATAAAACGCCTCATCGTGGCGGTCAATAAAACCGAAGGCGGGCGGCTGGAAGGAGCCGCGTGGAATCTGCTTTCATTTGGATTTGAGAAAATTTTTATGATCTCCGCAGAACACGGCGACAATATTACGACCCTTGAGGAGGCCATTGTTTCCCGGCTTGATTTTTCCCGCATCGAGACTGTTGACGGGGCCGCCCGTCCCATACGCGTCGCCCTTCTGGGAAAGCCCAATACCGGCAAATCAACCCTTTCAAACCGGCTGACCGGATCGGCGGCCTCCATAGTCAGTGAGATTCCCGGCACCACCCGTGATGTGGTTGAGGGGAACTTCACCTATAAAAAAAATATCTTTCAGGTTTTGGATACGGCGGGGATACGGCGAAAAAGCAAAGTAACCGAAAATATTGAATACTACTCGGTGAACCGCGCGGTAAAAAGTCTTGATGAGGCCGACCTGGTGTTCCTCATGATAGACGCCCAGGAAGGCCTCAGTGATCAGGATAAAAAGATAGCCGGCCTTGCCTGTGAACGGGGCAGGGGCGTGATTCTTGTATTGAACAAATGGGACACCATGGCGGACATAAAGAATACTTTTACCGCTGTTTCCGACCGCATACGGTTTCTCTTCGGCCAGATGGAATACGCTCCCATCATCCCGGTCAGCGCGAAAGACGGCACGGGAATTGATGAGCTTTTGAAGACGGCGGTCAGGATGTACGGCCAGCTTACCAGGCATATTGATACGGGCCCCCTCAATCAGGCGCTTGAAACATGGTTGTCCGCCAATCCTCCTCCCATAGGCAGCCATACCCGCTTCAAGATTAAGTATGTTACCCAGGTTTCTGAAAATCCGGTTCACTTTGTTTTCTTTGTGTCCCGGCCCCACGCGGTAAGCGATGCGTATAAATCATATTTGAGAAAACGCGTTCAGAAAGATCTGGGCTATGGTCTTGTTCCGGTTATTATTGAAATGAGACCGTCGCGGAAGGACAGGAAGAAGGAGTAGCTGTGGCGTCCTATAGTATCGGCGACGCGGAGCGGCTTTTGGGAGTCAGGTCCCATGTGATACGGTATTGGGAAAAGGAAGTCAGCCTCATCCAGCCCAAAAAAGATATTTCAGGCCGCAAGAAATATTCGGGCGGGGACCTCCGCCTGCTCCTCCGCCTTAAACACCTTCTTTACAAACGCCGCTTTACCGTCGAAGGCGCGCGGGAACAACTCATCAGGGAAATGTCCGGCCTTGATTCTGAACTGCGGGCCGAGCTTGAGGAAATACGCTTTGGCCTAATGGATCTTTTTTTTATGGGCCGCCATGTTGAAGAAACCCAGGGAGATGACGATTCATGAGCGGAAGGGAGGCCGGCATAAAAACAGAACTCGAAACACTCATGGATCTTATTGAAAAGACCTTCCCGCTTGAAAAACGTTTCAGGCAAGATCTTCCCCGGGACACGGCCCGGCTTTCAAGGCTCCTCACCTGTGAACGGGAGGAAAGGGAAGACGGCTATATGGGAAAGGCCGCCCTGCTGGGAGCCTACCTCAGATATTTTTTGCCCTGGAATGTGTACCGTTTGTCCCGTATTCTTCCCGGCCTTCCCCTCTCCCTGAAAGACGGCGATTTGATTCTTGACCTCGGCTCAGGGCCGCTGACTTTTCCTGTAGCCCTGTGGCTGTGCCGAAAAGAATTCCGTTCCCGCCCGTTGGAATTCCTCTGCCTTGACCGCAATGCCCGGGCCCTGGAATCAGGCCTTGCCCTGTTCCGCCGCCTTGCCGGACCGGAATCGCCCTGGACCATCAGGACCATGCGGGCTTCCCTTGGCGCCCGTATACCGGGGAAAAAAGCGGCGCTGGTAAGCGCTGTCCAGGTCTACAATGAAATCTTCCAGCATGAACGCCGGGGCATTGAAGCCTTCGCGCAAAAACAGGGCGGCCTCCT
>JAISDF010000246.1 GCA_031265025.1 Spirochaetaceae bacterium | reverse complement strand
CTCATTCAGGCAAAAAAGAAGTATCAATTCCAGGTTATCAATTTTTGTGTGATGAATAATCACATTCATTTGATAATCAGGCCTGGGAAACGCGCATCGCTCTCAAAAATTATGCAGTGGATTCTCAGTGTTTTTGCCATACGCTGGAACAGGAAGCACCATCTAAGCGGGCATGTGTGGGGTGACCGGTTTTTTTCACGTATTATTTCCAAAATCGCGGAATTTCTTCATATATTTTCCTACATTGACGAAAACCCGGTAAACGCCCGGTTGGTTGAGTACCCCTGGCAGTGGGAATATGGCGGGTTGAGGCATCATAAAAAGGGCATCTTTACCGCTGTTGATCCTCCCAATGAATTTGTTAAGAGATTTTTTCCGGAGCATATTCCCCTGCCGGGTAAATAAAGGCCGGCCGGGTTGTAGCTATGTTCCGGCCGCGGTGAGGCCAATACGCCGCTTCGGGTTATGGTTGGGGAATGCTTGTACAGATGGAGCCCGCGCCCTGAAGCTCCCCGTGTGAGAAGGTTCTTGGGCACTAACCTCCGGCACGAATAAAAAACCCACCCTTTTCAGGTGGGTTTGATTTGAAACAGCCTCTGTATATACCCTGAATATTCGGCGGTTCACCAGGAGCAAACCGCCAAAACAAGGCCGGGGTTTATCAGTAGTCCATACCTCCCATGCCGCCCATTCCACCGCCGGGCATGGCAGGGGCTTCCTTCTTCTCGGGAATGTCGGTAATGGCGCATTCGGTGGTGAGAAGGAGGCTGGCTATTGAGGCCGCGTTCTGCAGGGCAGAACGGGTGACTTTGGCCGGGTCAATGATTCCTGCCTTGACCATGTCCACCCATTCCATCTTTGCCGCGTCAAAACCCACGCCTTTTTTCTCGGTTTTTGCCTTGTCGGCAATAACCGCGCCATCAAGGCCTGCGTTCTCGGCAATCTGGCGTATGGGTTCCTCCAGGGCGCGTTTGACAATTTTGAAGCCGGTCTTTTCATCGTCAGTGAGGGCCGCGGTGTCAGCCTTGTCCAGGGCTATAGCCGCCTGAATCAGGGCCAATTCACCTCCGGGGACTATGCCTTCTTCAATAGCGGCCCTGGTGGCGGAAAGGGCATCTTCGACCCGGTGTTTCTTTTCTTTCAATTCAACTTCAGTTGCCGCGCCGACATTGATTACCGCGACGCCGCCGGCCAGTTTGGCAAGCCGTTCCTGGAGCTTCTCGCGGTCATAATCAGAGCTTGTTTCTTCAATCTGGGCCTTGATCTGGGCGATGCGGTCCTGAATATCCTTTTGTTTACCCGCGCCATTGATGATGGTGGTGTTATCTTTGTCAATTTTGATGGTTTTGGCCTTGCCCAACTGGGAAATATCGGTGTTTTCAAGTTTAAGACCCAATTCCTCGGAAATGACTTCGCCGCCGGTAAGAACGGCAATGTCTTCCAGCATGGCCTTGCGGCGGTCTCCAAAACCGGGCGCCTTGACCGCGCAGGTTCTGAGGGTTCCCCGGAGGCTGTTCACTACCAGGGTGGAAAGGGCTTCGCCGTCCACATCTTCGGCAATGATGAGCAGGGGCTTGCCGCTCTGGGCTACCTTTTCAAGCAGGGGAAGCATGTCTTTCATTGAAGAAACTTTTTTGTCGTGGATAAGGATATACACATCCTCATAGACACTGGTCATGGTATCCCTGTCGGTAACAAAATACGCGGAGATATACCCCCGGTCAAACTGCATACCTTCGACAAATTCGATGGTTGTGTCCATGGTTTTGGATTCTTCAACAGTGATGACGCCGTCTTTACCCACTTTCTCCATTGCGTCCGCAATGGTATTGCCGATTTCAGCGTCATTATTGGCGGAAACCGAGGCGACATGGGAAATTTCTTCCTTATCCTTGATTTCTTTGGAATTTTTCTTAATTTCCTCTACGGCAATCTCAACCGCCTTGTCAATACCCCGTTTAAGCTCAATGGGGGTCATCCCAGCGGCTACGGATTTGAGGCCTTCCTTTACCAGTGAATAGGCAAGCACCGTGGCAGTGGTGGTACCGTCACCGGCCACATCATTGGTTTTGGTGGCAACTTCTTTCAGAAGCTGGGCGCCCATATTCTCATAGGGGTCGGCCAGTTCGACTTCCTTGGCCACCGAAACCCCGTCCTTGGTGACGGTGGGGGCGCCAAATTTCTTGTCCAAGAGGACATTTCTTCCTTTGGGACCCAGGGTAACCTTGACGGCCTTGGAGATTTGCTCGACCCCCGCGAGCAGTTTGCGGCGGGCCTCTTCGTTGAACAATAACTGTTTCGCCATAATCCTTTTCTCCTCCGGACTCCTGTCCGCTATTACCGGAGCCGTGGAGAAAACAGATTCTGTCTCTTGCCAGCGGGTAACCGGTATTGTATGAAATTGGGTATTGCCCTAATGAAAAGGGACTTGTATATAAGATACTAAATTGAAGCCTCAACGGCAATAGAGAAAATATGCTATAGTGAATTTTATGGAAATTGATATTTATACTGACGGGGGCTGTTCCGGGAATCCTGGTCCAGGGGGCTGGGCTTTTGTGATATTGGAGAAAGTGGATATCCCGGGAGAAAATTTGGGGGATTTGAGGGACAAGGAGGAATTGAGGGACAGAGCTCAAAAAATTTTGGCCAGAAAGTGGGGCGCCGAGGCAAATACCACCAATAACCGCATGGAACTGAGCGCTGCCGTGGCTGCCCTTTCTGCCCTAAATTTAGACCCTAAACCGGAAAAAGTAAGGGTTTTTACTGATTCCCAGTACCTGCAAAAGGGCATAAGTCAATGGATTAGCAGATGGAAAAAGAATGGATGGAAAACCGCTTCCAAGGATACGGTGAAAAACAAAGACTTATGGGAAAAATTAGACCTTTTAAATATTTCTATGGCTGTTGAATGGCATTGGGTAAAGGGGCATGACGGAAATAAGTATAATGAACTTTGTGATCAGATGACCCAGGAAGCGATTGTTTCCTTAACAAAAGAAGGGCCGGGGGGCTTGTAGGCTGGAACTCTTAAAGCTCTGTCCCTGTTAAAGCGCCTGAAAGAAACCCAATCAATTTCTGCGCTTCTTCCCGGGTCAGGGTTACTCCCTTACCAACCTTTTCATGTCCCGGCGCCCAGTCCCGTATATCAAATTTCGGCTCCCGGCTGTTCCATGAAACCAGATTGACTTCTTTTTTCCAGCCATTGCGCTCTTCCGACAACACGCCGTAATGTTTCACTATATCATAGGTAATATCTGCCATATAAACTCCTCAGGTTTGAGACTGGTTCTACAATAATACTTTTTCAGTTAAAGGGACAGAGCTTGCCGAGAGAGGGCCGCCTGGGACCCAGATTTCAGGGACAGAGCTTAAAAATCCGCCAAAAAGTTCCTCCATAAAACAGCGAAATCTCTAAAAACCGCAAATTTCAGGAGTTCTTCCGGAAAAGTTGTTTATTTATTACTACTTTTTATGAAACTATGATATACTATGAGTAATTGCACGTATCAGGAGTTTAATATGATGAAAAGGCATTATGCTGGATTTTTGGGCATAGTTATGCTGGTAATACTGGCAGCGGCCTGTAAAAGTACCCCTCCGGAAACCGAGACCGAGAGCTTGGTTGAGCCTTCGGAAACCATAGCTCCCAGCGAAACGGTAAGCCAGGCGCTGCTCAACAGCCTTGGCGAGGCCCGCGCCCGGGCAGAGGCGGCCCGTCAGGAGGCCCAAAACGTAAACGGACCGGTGTATTTCCCCGATGACTGGAGCCAGGCCGACAGCCGGTTTACCCGGACCGGTTCCGGTCTCAATACAGAAAACGTCCAGGCGGTACAGGACGCCGTTGCTTCCTATAATTCTCTCACAACGGCGTTTGAAGACATTACCCGCCGTTCCCTGCCCCTGTATGCTGAGGCCAGGCAGGAGGAAGTACTCAACGCCCGTCAAGCCGCGATTGACGCGGGCGCTTTTGAGTTTTCCCCGGGCCGTTTTTACATTGCCGATGAAAAGGGCGAGGAAGTCAGCAAGCGGATTGACGCGGATGACTACCGGGGCGCCATTGGCGCCGCGGAAATCGCCCTGAACTATTATACCGCTCTCAAATTGGGCGCTGACGCCTATATGATGCGGGAAGCCATTCTGGATGATAATCTGGCGCCCTATGATCAGCGTACTTTTGATATGGCTGAAGAAAGCGGCATGAAAGCCATTAATGCGTATGATGAAGGGGACATTGCCACAGTGATGGTGGTGGTTCAGGAAGCCCTGAACCGGTATAACCAGGTGTGGAAGACCGCCTGGCGCGGTATTGCCTCGGAACGCCGCGATTCCGCGAGTGTGGACCGCCGGGCCGCCCTGAATGTAAAGGCAAATGTAGCGGTCAAGGATGAATATGAAGCGGCGGATTCCCTTTATAATCAGGCAGGGACAAAGTTTCAATCTGAGGAATTCGAAGATGCCGCTGAACTGTATACCCGTTCAGCTTCCATTTTCACCGTAGTCTGGGAAACCGCTGAATATAAGCGGCAGAGAGCGGATGAGGCAATACGGACAGCGGAACAGATGGTCGCTGAAAGCGATCAAACTGCCCGGGATGCTGAAGTTATTCTTGGAGAAGGAGAAGAAGAATGAAAAAACACGCAATATTCTTCCTTTTAATGTTAATGATTTGTTTTTCAGGAATTGTTGGCCTTGGCGCCCAGGGGATTGACCTTCCTGAACCCCGTTTTAATCCGTCTGTACAGGAGACGGTTCGACAGGCTGTTACGGTTTCCCCCGGTACTCCCGCCGCGGAATACCTGTGGTCTCTTAACCCCGGCGACGCCGCCCAGCCTATGGATTTTTCATCGGTTGCTGTTCTTGCCGCTGTAGGTTCTTCCGACGCGCTGCTTCCCAGGGATATACGAAATAACCAGTATTTCAGGGAAAGCGTTCGTCTTCGGGACCTGGCCAAAGAAGCCTTTGATTATGGGGATTATGACTCTTCGGCAACGTATGCCATAGAATCCCAGCGCTATGCCCGGCTCTCCGATGAATATGTGGCATTGCAGCTTAAAATCAGGGAGACCGATACAGCCATAGGCAAAGCCCGCGACCGTATTGCCTGGGCTGTTTCCAGAGGCATAGACAGGGCCTATCCCGGTCAGTTTGGGGAAGCCCAAGGGTCTTATGATGAAGCGGTCTCTTTGCGGGGTGAGGAACAATGGGATCCTGCCATCGCGGCGGCCCAGAGAGTATTGTACATTCTTGCCGATTCCAGCGAGCGGCTCCCCCTCCCGGCCCAATACACGGTTCGTACCTGGCGTACGGAGCGGGATTGCCTGTGGAATATCGCGGGTTATTCATGGGTGTACGCGGACCCCTTTCAGTGGCAGAGATTGTATGAGGCGAACAAGGCCAAGATGCCTGAAGCTAATAACCCTGATCTGATCCACCCCGGTACTATTCTGGATATTCCCAGTATACGGGGCGAAGTAAGGCAGGGAATGTGGCTGGCTGGCCGCTCCTACAACCCTCTTCCTCCCAAATAAAGCTCCCTGCCGGGCCTCCCCCGCGGCCCGGCGAGCGGGGTCTTGGGGTCATAGGCCCCGTTGCGAATAAAGTGCAAGAGCCGAGGCCATGAGGGCATGCACATAAGGCGGCTGCCCTGTGGCCCGGAGCACTTCTTCTTCCGGTACCAGTTCAATTTCGACAAATTCATCATCATCAAGGTTCTGTCTTCCTGAATTACTAAGCTCTGTCCCCAAAAAGAAGTGAACCCTATTGGACATAATCGCCGGATTGGGGCTCAGTTCCCCTAATTTCTCGATTTTACCTGCCGAATATCCGGTTTCTTCCAGAAGCTCGCGGCGGGCTCCGGCAGAGGGATCTTCTCCCCGTTCAATCACCCCGCCGGGAAATTCGAGGCTTATGTCCTGGGTGCCATGACGCCACTGGCGAACCATAACAAAATGGTTCTTTTTGTCATGGTTTAGAAGCGGTATAATTATGGCCCAGTCCGCGGCGTCAATTACCGAAAAACGAGCTCTGTCCCCATCAGGGGAAAGACTCTCTATTTCCCGAATAGAAAAAACAGGGCATTTGAAGACTTTTTTCTGGTTTTGGATAGTCCAGGCAAGATTGTTTCCATTCATAGTGATGAGCATACCTTTTTTACGGTTATTGAGAAAGCTCTGTCCCTCAATACCAATGTGTTCCTGTTTCAAAATATTTTGACAAGCCCTTTGAGGGAGGTTATGCTTAAAACAACCTGAAAGGAGGGAGCCATGGCAATCATAACTATATCCCGTAAATTGGCAGCCCTGGGAGATGAGACGGTCAAGGAAGCGGCGAAATCCCTGAATTACCGTATCGTTGACAAGAGAGTACTGGAAGAGCGGATAAAAGCCTTTGGCTTTGCCCCGCACAAACTGGAAAAATATGATGAACGGCGGCCTTCGTTTTTCGCGTCTCTTTCCCAGGACAGGGATGATTATCTCCATTATCTGCGGACCGCTATGCTTATTGAGGCTGTCGAGGGGAACTGTATCTTCATAGGCCGGGGCGCGAATATTGTGTTCAGAAATACGCCGGGGATGATTTCGGTGTATCTGGTGAGCCCTGACGACATACGCCTTAACCGGGTAAAAAGCTATTTTCACTGTGATGATAAACGGGCAAAGCAGATCATAAGCCAGAGCGATTATGACCGGAAAGGGTTTCACCGGTATTTTTACGACAGCGACTGGACTGATCCGGGAAATTACCATCTTACCATCAATACCGGCTATTTGCATCCGGCTTTTTGCGCGGAACTCATTAACTCAGCGGTAAACCGGCTTGGAACTTCCGAAACCGAGGGGCTTGGTAAAATCCGTATCCAGGAAATGACCCTGGCGGAACAGATCATTCATCATATTATTTATGAAAAGTCCATAGCCGTGCATTTTCTGGAAGCCGCGGTCTCAGGCGCCACGGTGATTCTTTACGGCGTTGCCAATTCCCAGGCCCTGGCCGAGGCGGCAATAACAGCGGCCCGGGAACTTCCCCAGGTTACGCAGGTTCAATCGGAAATACAGATAGTGCAGGAATATAATGTTATGCCGTAAGCGCGTTGCTTTCCCTATACGATACCTGACAAATTCAAAACTATAGTTTATTGTATGTATATGAATTATAAAGAAGCGCTGGAAGCGCTGCGCCGCCTGGACCGGGAATACCGGCATCTAACCCATGTTCTTGCCCTGCTTCAATGGGATCAGGAAACCTATCTTCCCAAAGACGGTGTCGAGGACCGTTCGGAACAGTTGGCCATGCTTGGAGGTATGGCTCACGGGCATCTCATTGATCCCGGGGTAGGAAAGTATCTCCGGGAAGCCGGCGTAACCGAAGAAAACCCTGCCGGGGATGAGCGGCTTTCCGGAGAGGATCGTGATTTTTTGCGCGTTTTCAGCAGGGAATATTACAAAGCCGTTAAGCTGCCCCCTGATTTTGTCCGTTACGCCGCCAAAACCGAGGGGCTTTCCCAGGCAGCCTGGGCGGAAGCCCGGCAAAAAAGTGATTTCTCGTTTTTTATGCCCCATCTTTCAGCCGTGGTGGAAATAGCCAAAAAAAGGGCCCAGTACTGGGGTTATGGGGACAGAGCTTATGACGGCCTCCTTGATATTTATGAACCGGGGATGACCGAAGGTGATGTGCGGGCAATTTTCGACCCCCTTAAAATCAGGCTTAAAGAGTTGGCGGAACGCGTCACCGCGAAAGGGCCTCGACCGTCGGTTTTTTCCGGTTTTGCCTATGATTCCGGCGCCCAGCATCAGTTCAGCCTGAAACTTATGGAATATCTGGGGTTTGATACAAAGCGGGGGAGGCTCGATACCAGCGCCCATCCTTTCACCACAACCCTGGGAGCCTGCGATGTACGCATTACCACCCGGTACCTTGCTGAAAATCCGCTTTCAGGCATCTTTTCGACCATCCATGAGACGGGCCATGCTTTTTATGAACTCGGCATGTCAGGCAGCCACAGGGGAACCTGCCTTGGTGACGGCTGTTCCATGGGCATTCACGAGTCCCAGTCGCGGCTTTGGGAGAATGTCATAGGCCGGGGCACGGCCTTCTGGACAGGGCTTTTTCCCCTGCTGCGTTCATATTTCCCTGATCAGCTCGGTTCAATCTCTTTGGACGCCTTTATCCGCGAAGCGAACCGGGTAGCTCTGTCCCCCATCCGCATAGAAGCTGACGAGCTTACCTACAGCCTCCACATTATTGTCAGGTTTGACCTGGAGCGGCGGCTTTTTTCAGGCGGGCTGTCAGTGGAACAGCTTCCCCATGCCTGGAATACCCTTATGAAGGAACTCCTCAATGTTGAAGTGAAAAACGACAAGGAAGGCGTATTGCAGGATGTTCACTGGTCCATGGGTTCTTTTGGCTATTTTCCCAGCTATGCCCTGGGGAATCTCTATGGTTTGCAATTGTGGAAAAAGCTTTGCGCTGATATTCCCCAGGTTGACGACCATATTGCCCAGGGGAAATTTGATACAATCCGCGAGTGGCTCAACCAAGCCGTGTATAGGTGGGGCCGGCGCCTGCGCCCTGAGGAATTACTGACCAGGGCCACCGGCCAGGGGCTCAAGGCGGATTCTTTTATGGAATATCTGGAAAAGAAATATACCAAAATTTATGAACTTTGAAAATTTCGCCCTGTCACGGGATATTGGATACCTCGCCTTCGCCCTGACAGGCGCTGCCCTGGGGCTTTTTGCGCGGCTTATCCCCTTTTCCGCTGTTTCCCTGAAAAAGAGAAGCCGCATCATTTCCGTAGTGTTTCTGATTTTCGCGGTTGTTATTGCGCTTTTTGCCCTGTCTGTCATTCAATCCCGGGGAAAAATCTTCCTGATAAAGGAATTTTATTTCTTTGGCATAGCGGCCCTGGTTCTGTGCGGCCTTGCCCTTCGCTTTTTCCGCGCGGCCGCTCTTCCCCTTTTGGTCCTGGCAGGTTTTTTGGTAGTTGTAAGCGGCCTTTTTTTGCGGCCCCTGGTCAAAATCAATGGCCCTGAGACTGTCCTGGCCGAGATCGGCCTTTCATCCGAAGCGGGGGACAGTGAATCGGGGGACAGAGCTTATTTTGTGCAAATCCCCAAAACGCGGGGCAGGACCGGCACTTATCCGTTGGAAATAGACCCCCAGGGAGGGACAGAGCTTCAAAGCGGGATAGCGCCTCAAAGAGGGACAGAGCTTCAGGCCCTCCCCTTCCCGGAATTACGTATCCGCTCTCTCTATATCCGCTTTGACGATATGCTCCCCTTCCTGGGCGGGACCGTTTTTGGCGCCATAAGCAGTATCCGTGACGGGGACAGAGCTCTTTATACCTTCACCCCGCCCCTGGAATCCCGTCTTATCCCCCAGGAACCCGACACTGAAAAACATTTTCCGGGAATCATCTCCATTGTATGTGAAGCAGCCTTCAATCTTGACCATCCGCGCCCGGATTTTCCGGCCCGGATAACGGCCCGGCCCCTTGTTGAGGCCTCCGCCCCAAGGCTGCTCTTTCAAAAACCGGCATTTTGAAAAAGCCGAAGAGGAATGTACCGCCGCGTCGCAAGGAAAACCGCTGCGCGGTCAATTAAAAAGGTGTTTACTTTACCACATACCGCATCTTGTCGCCGTGAGCGCCGACAACTTCCTGATTCTTGGGATGAACCATTAAATCCATGCCTTCCAGGGGATACGCGCCCAAAAGGACATCTTCCTCGACGGGGAGGACCACCGCTTCGCAGGCGGTTTCCCTGTCTTTCCAGCGGACCTCCACGTATTCGGTTATCCCGCTAGGGACCTTTACTCCCCCGGCAAGGGTGGTCTCATTTGGTTTTTTCACCCGCAGCCCCAGCTTTTCGCGGGTTTTCTCGTTGATGACCAGGGTCCATGCCCCGGTATCCACCACGGCATTGACCGTAAGCTGCCTGACCTCAGACTTCGGGATAAGTCCGTCCCGCGCTTTAACCGTGACCCCGATATTTACCAGGGTAACTTCCGTCCGCACTTCGCCCATATCGCGCTCCTTACTTCAAGTATACCACGAACAATGGACAGTGAATAATAAAAAAGCCCCGTGCCCAGGGCAACAGCATTTACTTTTAGGTAAAGGAGAGCGGGAAAGGAACCGAAAACAAAAATTTGAACAAACAATGACGAAAATATCCATAGGGAAGA
>JAISDF010000233.1 GCA_031265025.1 Spirochaetaceae bacterium | reverse complement strand
GCAAGCCTCTACGCCTGGGACATGGCCCCAAACCTGGGCCGTTCCTTTGCCCTCTCCGCCCTGGCAATAGGCGACAGTACACTGGAAGACGCCATACGCGCGGAACTCCTTGGCCGTATTGATACCGAAAGAATCATACGCATAGCGGGAAGCGACAGCAGCCGGCGTTCCGTTGCCCTGGCCGAGTCAAACGCATGGCGGGCCTATGCTATAGCCAGGGGCATGGAGCCGGGCCGGGGCATACAGGGCGGCGAAAAACTCCCTTTCATGCCCGGCTTCACGGCCATGCCCATGACCCAGGCAAGGGCCTCATCGGAAACAGGCTTCATCATTACCAATCCGCCTTACGGCAAACGCCTGGGCGAGCGGGAAGAGGCAGAGGCCCTGTACCGGGACATGGGCGCGCTGCGTACACATTTTCCCGGCTGGAAACTTGCCGTCATAAGCGATCATCCGGGCTTTGAATCCTGTTTCGGCAGGGAAGCCGATTCGGTCAGAAAGATAACCAACGGCGCCATAGATTCATTTTTTTATGAATTTACGTCACTATAGGGGAGGACACCATGTCAATCGTGGTTGAACATGAGAAACGGCGCAAGGAAATACTCGAAAAGGCCCTGGATGTCTTTGTGGACGAGGGTTTTGAGGACGCGACCTTTCAAAAAATCGCCGACCGCTGCGGCATTACCCGGACCACCCTGTATATTTACTTCAAAAATAAAAAGGAAATTTTTAACTACAGCATCAAACAGCTCCTTCAGGAGCTTGAGGCGGATATTACCCTCGCCGAAAAGCAAAAAAATCTCCATTCCGCCGATAAACTCATCAAGGTGCTTACCCTGATAGTCGGGCGGCTGGAAGAAAATCAGCGGCTCCTCCATGTCATTCTCAATTATCTCCTCTACCTTTCCAAAAGCGAAACCGACCCGGACAGCCGGGTCAGGCGGAGAACCATCAGGCTGCGCCATATAATCGCCGGCATGGTCATCGCGGGCATCAAGGCGGGGGAGCTGGCGCCGGTTAATGTAAAGACCGTTGATGATCTTTTGTACGGCCTCCTGGAATGCGCCATATTCCGGCTTGTGGTGCTGCACCGGACCTCAGTGTCTGAAATCAACAAAAGTATCGCGCTGACGGTAAATAATTTACGAATAAATTGAATTTGTTTCAAATTCCGCAGTTTTGGGGCAGCTCAATTGAAAGATATGGTTATTTACTATAAAATTCAAAAAGTGGGCTTTTTACCAGGCCGGTTATTATAGGTGAGGAACTATCATGGCTATACTTGGAATCATTAACGCTGATCCCGATATTAAAGCAGCGATAGAAGCCGCTTTTGCCGGGAAAAAAGACTATGATCTGAAATTCCTCTCAAAAAAAGAGAATATTGTTGAATTTCTGAATTACGAACTTCCCGAAATCATAGTCATTAATTTTTCAGATCTCCGTCTTTCCATCGAAAAAGCCATCACCCATATCAAGAATGACAAATGGCTGTCCAATAATTTCGGCGTAGTAGGAATCTTTTCGGGCGACCGGGATCAGGAAGAAGACCTCCTTGCCAAATACCGGGCCATCAATGTACTCAGCCTGCTGGAAAAAAGCCGCATACGGTCCCATCTGGTAAAAAGCATCGACATAATCAGGGAAAACTACCAGATTATCTTTCAGCGCGAATTTACCAGAGAACTGGTCTGCGGCGCTACCGGCAGCTTTGTGCTTGAAAATGATATACTGGCCGTTCCCCTGTACGCCGGCATAGGGGCTACCATACTTTCCCAGCGGGGCTGCATCAATCCCGAGAAAAAAATGCATCTCCAGCTTGCCCTGGACGAACTGCTTATAAACGCCATTGAACATGGCAACTGTTCCATAAGCTATGACGAAAAAACCGAGGCTATGGAAAACGGCAAATCGGTGGTAGACCTGGTTATGGAACGCTGCAAAAAGCCCGGCGTCAGGGCAAAGCGGGTGGATTTTCAGTGGGAAATCAAAAACGATCAGACCATATTCACCATCAGGGACCAGGGAGAGGGTTTTAATGTCCAGGCTAACCTCAAAAAAATCAGGGAACAGGATATGACCAGCACTCACGGCAGGGGCATCAGGCTTGCCGCAATGTTCTCCAATCAGCTTAAATACAACAAAAAGGGAAACCAGGTAAAACTCATCATCAACCACGATACCACCGTAGAACCCGATGTGCCCGCGGGCTTTTCCGGGGAACAGGTTGTTTCGGTTAAAAAAGGCGATATTGTTTTAAGGGAAAACGAACCCAGCGATTACCTCTACTATATCGCCAGCGGCAGATATTCGGTCATCCACAAGCGCAAGCAGGTGGGCTCCCTCGGCCCCCAGGATATTTTTATGGGCGAAATGTCCTTTCTCCTCAACCAGAAGCGTTCCGCCAAGGTCAAGGCTGAAAGCGCGGGCCGCCTCATACTCCTTACCAGAAAAACCTTCATCGACGTTATACGCAAATACCCCCATTACGGCATCTTCCTCTCAAAACTTCTGGCAAAGCGGCTTGTACGGAGCAATGACCAGAACGCTGATCTCGCACGGCAGATAAAGGGGACGTGAATTTACGGCAGGGGGCTTTCCCCCAGGGCCTTTTCCAGCCCGGTCAGGGCGTATTTGAGGCGGGCGTCTGTTATGCTGTCAAGGCCGCGTTCCCCGCTGTCCGGTCCGGCGGGACTTTCCGCTGCCGGCGCGCCGGCTTCCTGACCGGCGGCGGCTGGTCCGGCTGGGCCAACTGCGGCTGGGCCGACAGCGGCAGGGCCGGCAGAACGGGGCCCTTCTTTACAGAGCCTGAAAGAAATCCCCGCTATGTTCTCAGCGGGGAAGCGGCGGCGCAGGACTTTTAAGAGTTCGCTCTGTTTGGTCTGCAGGAGCTGTATCCATCCCGGATGGTCGGCTTCCACGAGAAGGACCGCCTTTTCAAGCTCCCGTATCCAGGAATGGCCGGAAAGGGACGGCATTCCGA
>JAISDF010000031.1 GCA_031265025.1 Spirochaetaceae bacterium | reverse complement strand
GGCGCTGAGTCGTCCGGGATTTTTCCCGGTGAGCACATACACCGTATCGGAAAGATAGACCGCTTCTTCAATAGAATGGGTAATGAGAATGATGGTCAGGGCCCGGCTTTTCTGTATCGAAAGAAGAAAATCCTGGGCTTCCTCGCGGCTCAGGGCGTCAAGGCTGGAAAAGGGTTCGTCCATCAGGAGGAGATCGGGTCCCGAAATCAGGGCCCGGGCTATGGCGAGACGCTGCTTCATGCCGCCTGAAAGTTTGCCGGGGTAGAGGCGGCGGAATTCCGCAAGGCCGAATTCCCCCAGGAGTTTTTCGGAACGTTCCGCACGCTCGGATTTTTTTACCTTCATTATTTTAAGGGGAAGTTCGGCGTTGGCCTCCACGGTTTTCCAGGGGAGGAGGCCGAAGTGCTGGAATATTACCCCGGTGTTTTTCCGTATGCCCTGACGGGCTTTGTTGTCTATGAATATTTCGCCGGCGCTGGGTTTAAGGAGTCCCGCTACGGCGTGGATGAGGCTGGTTTTGCCGCAGCCCGACGGTCCTATAAGCGCGGAGATTTTTCCCCGTTCAAAGCGGGCCGTGAAGGGGGCAAGGGCCGGCACCGAGCGGGGCTGGTTTTGGGACCCGAAGAGACGGCGGGGGATGGCGTAGTCAATGGACAGTTCACGGAGTTCTACCATGGAATATGCTGCTCAATACCGAGGCCGTCTACAGGACGGCTGTCAAGGAGTTCCTCCGGCCTGAGCTCCACCGCAAGGAGCCTTCTTTGTGTAAGCCAGGCAAAAACTTTTTCAAGCTGGGACAGCTCAGGAAGGGCGGGCCGCCTGTAGTTTATAAAGCGGTAGGTCGCCTTAAGTTCTCCGGGGACATGCACCTTTTCAACAAGATAATCCCTGTAGGCTTCCTGATTGGCGTTTATCCTCAGCGCCGCCCGGTAAAAGGCCCGGTAAAAGCGGCGCACTTCCTCAAGACGGGTGTCAAGGACTCTTTTTGAAAAGAGAATAACCCCCGGATCTATGGGCCCGCCGTTTGAGGTGTCAATCACGGCGAGGAGCGGGGCGCCCCTTGAGACCGCCACACTGAGCAGGGGGTCGGGAAGTCCGGCTGCTTCAACCTGACCGGAAAGTACCATTTCGAGGCGCAGGGGCATGCGGGGCGCGGGGACAGCCGTGTATGAACCGCCGGGGATACCGGCTTCCTCAAAAAGGGTGTCAACGGCATAGTGAATAATCGTGTTAGTTGAAAGGGCCAGGCGCTTCCCCTTAAGCCCGGCAAGGCTCCGGTTTCTTGAAAGGGGAGAGCCGACTATGCCGTAACGTCCGTCGGTGAGGCTGGTGATTTTATAATCAAAACCGGCGGCGGCAAAGAAGGACGCGGCAAGAAGATCGGACACCGCGCCGTCAAGCCTTCCCGCCTGGAGAGCCGCGTCCCGTTCCTGGGGATTCTGAAAGACAACCAGTTCCACGGCAACGCCTTCCCCGGCAAAGAGGCCTTCGTCCCTGGCCGCAAGAAGGGGCATGGAGTCGATGTCAAGAAAGATGCCCACCTTGAGATCGGCAAAAAGGAAAGGACCGCCTTTGAGCGCCGAAAGGATGAGAAGAAGCGAAAAGACGAAGCCGCGCCGCGCCGCTTTCATGACTGCCTCCCTGAAACGCCGTCTTCCGCCTGAGAGCCCCAGGCGTCAAAGAGCCGCTGTTCAAGACCGAGGCGGCTGAGTATTTTACCGGCGATAAAATCAACCAGGTCGCCGATACCGCGGGGTTTTTGGTAAAAGGCCGGGGACGCGGGCAGTATGGCGGCGCCCGCCTCGGCAAGGCTGGTGAGATTGCGGAGATCAGGAAGCGAAAGGGGCGTTTCCCTGGGAACCAGAATCAGGGGCCGCCCTTCTTTAAGGCATGCCAGCGCGGAACGGTGTATGAGGCTGCCCGCTATGCCTGAGGCAATGCTTCCCGCGGAACTCATGGAACAGGGGACTATCGCCATGCCGTCAAGGGCAAAGGAGCCGCTTGCCGGGGGAGCGGCCATATCGGAGGGATCGTATACCCTGTCCCGGGAAAGGCCCAGTTCTTCGATCCAGGAGGCAAAGGGCCGGCCTGTTTCCTCGCTTATTACTCTGTCCCCCCATGCTGATACTATGGCATGAACTTCATGCCCTCCTGAAACAAGGGCGCTGATGGTCCTTAGACCATACACTGATCCGCTCGCGCCGGTAATGGCGATAAGGTACTTTCCCATGTCATTCAATATAAATACCGGCGGCAATTCCGGCAAGGAGGATGAGGGGGAGTATTTCATTTATTGAATAACTAGCCAGGCGTATGTGCCGTTCTGTTTTTCCCAGGGCAATGAGATGTTCGGTAACGAGGAGCAGGGCCGCGCAGACCGCCGCCGGCCAGTAATATACACCGAGCTTCCAGAAAAAGGGCACGAGACAAAGGCCGGCTATGGTTCCCAGGTGGGAGGCAAAGGCGAAGACCCTGGCCAGGGGAGCGCCGAAACAGGCGGGAATGGAATAAAGCCCTTCCTTCCTGTCAAATTCAATATCGGGCAGGGCGTAGAGTATGTCAAAACCCGCGACCCACAGGGCATGGGAAGCGGAAAGCACAAAGTAGCGCAGGGCAAAATGTCCCGAAAGGCCGATAAAGGAACCCATCACCGAACAGGCGCAGGCTGTCCCCAGCCAGTAATGGCAGAGCCAGGTAAAGCGCTTGCTGTAGGAATAGCCGCCGATGAGGACGCCGGCCAGGGGGAGGAGCAGCACGCACAGGGGGTTGAGGAGGGCCGCCGCAATAACAAGAACAATGATGAACCCAAGGGCGGTGAGCAGGAGGCTTTTTTTTGAAAGCAGGCCCCGAGGTATGTGCCGCTCCATGGTGCGGGGGTTTTTCGCGTCTATTCCGGCGTCGATGACCCGGTTGAGGGCGTTGGCGGCGTTTCTTCCCGAAACCGCGGCTATGAGTATGAGCGCCACCCTGAAAAGCGGCGGACGGCCTCCTGACTCAAGCAGCACGGCCATGACCGCGAAGGGCAGGGAAAAAAGGGTATGCCTGAAAATCACCGCGTCGAGTATCAGGCCCAGCGTGGCGGCGGCGTTCCGGCGCGCGGGCTTGCCTGGGGCGCTTTCCGCTGCCGCGCCGGAGCGCGCCTTGTCAAAAGCCATAGTCCTTCCAGCGGCGGTTTACAAGTTCGACAATATCCGTATCCATGGTGAGGGGATCGGGCCAGGGCCGGGTATGGCCCTCGTCAGGACCCTTGGCCGTGGCGTCAATGCCTATACGGGTTCCGTAACGGGGCAGGGGGGAGGAATGGTCCAGGGCATCCAGGGGGCCGTCAGAAAGCACAAGGTCCCTTCTGCCGTCTACATTGTTAAAGGCCCTCCAGGCGACTTCCGACGTATTCCCCGGATCAACCCCGGCGTCAACTACTATGATGAGCTTGACGTACATCATCTGGCCCATGCCCCAGAGAAAGTGCATCACCTTGCGGGCCTGGCCGGGATAGCGTTTTTTGATTGAGACTATAACGCAGTTATGAAAGACCCCTTCAAGGGGCATGGAGAGGTCCACGATCTCAGGGCAGAGTTTTTTGAGCAGGGGAAGAAAAAGCCGCTCTGTCGCCTTTGCCATCCAGCAGTCTTCCTTGGGGGGTATGCCTACGATGGTCGCGGGGTATACGGGCTTTTTGCGCCTGGTGATTCTTTGGAGATGAAACACAGGATAATCATCCTCCAGGGAATAAAAGCCCGTATGGTCGCCAAAGGGACCTTCCCGGCGGAGTTCGGCGGGGTCAACATAGCCTTCGAGTATGAATTCGGCGTCGGCGGGAACGGCAATGCCGCTCAAGGTAGCCTCGCATACCGAGGCGCTCTTTCCCCTGAGAAAGCCCGCGAAGATGAGTTCCCATATTCCTTCCGGAAGGGGGGCGGTGGAGGCGTATGTTACCGCCGGATCGCAGCCCAGGGCAACGGCCACGGGCATTTTTATTCCCTTTTCCCGGTATGTTTCGAAGAAGCGCGCGCCGTCCTTGTGGAGATGCCAGTGCATCCCGGCGGTCCTGTTGTCGTAAATCTGCATGCGGTACATGCCCATGTTCTTCGCGCCTGTTTCCGCGTCCTCGGTACATACCAGGGGCAGGGTCAGGAAACGGCCGCCGTCAAGGGGCCAGCATTTGAGAACGGGGAGGCTGTCAAAGCCCTCATTGTCATCAATGACTTCCTGACAGGCGGGGTGGTTTGTTTTTTTGGGAATGAGGCTCATGGCCAGGGGCAGCCTGGACAGGGCGCCGGGCAGGGCCTTGAGGAGCCTCACGTCCCCGGCCTGGGAAAAAAGCCAGTCCATGAGGTCTTCGATTTCCTTTGCCTTGGCGTCGAGGCTTTTGGCGTTCAGGGCCAGAGCCATGCGCTCTTCGCTTCCCAGGGCATTGATAATAAGGGGATAATCAGAACCTTTCACATGCTCAAAAAGCAGGGCAGGGCCGCCTTCCTTCATTATTCTGGAAGCTATCTCGGTGATTTCAAGAACGGGATTAACCTCGACGCTGATACGCTTGAGAGAGCCTGATTGTTCGAGACAGGCGATAAAATCCTGGAGACCGTTAAACGCCATGGATCAGGAAACTTCGTGCCGCTTGGCGCAGTATTCGTTGACCACCAGACGGCACACCGAGGTTCTCGTGAGCATCGTTTCTTCAAAATGGAAGGGCATTTTTTTTCCGGTCTGGTGTTCCATAATGCACTGGAGGGCCTCTACCTTTTCGGCCGGGCTTTCCAGAAACCACACCGTACCTGTCCCTATGACGCTGGCAAAGGCGTAACCGTAATTACAGGCCAGTTTGCTTTCGATAATCTCATGTTCGCAGTCCATCTCAAAACAGACCAGGGGAAAGGCGTTGAGGGCGTCTATCTTTCTGCCGGTCTTTGCGCCGTGAAAGTACAGGGTCAGCTCTTCGTCCTTAATGCTGTAACCGAAATTTACCGGCACCACATAGGGAACCTGGCCGTCGTAGATTCCGAGGCGCATTACTTTGCAACTGTCGATAATGGCGATTTTTTTTGCCGGTTCGGTAACTTCCCTTTCCTCTCTGCGCATGGCCGCTCCTTGCCGTACAGATTACGTTTGAGTTTATCCCATGCTTATTATACCGCAGCTATTCAAAAAATTCCAGATACTGGTGCATCCTGTCGTCCCGCTCGGCAGGGGGAATTTTTTCTATGAGGTATTTGATCGATTTTCCGCCCTGTATGCGGTCATCCTTCATGTACATCCAGTCGGAAATATCATCAAGGAAGAATTCAACCCTGTCGCCCAGAGACAGGTTCCGTACATAAAACGGACTGTTGGACAGTGTCCCGAGGAATTTTCCGTCGCTGAATTCAATATTCCTGAGCCAGAGATGTTCATAGGCATAGCCCGAATCAGGATCGCAGGCAAAGGGATATTTAACCTGAAAATTGTATTCGCCGTCAGCGGGGTTCTGGAGTTTCCGGGTAAATTCGGCAAGGTTCTCCCGCGCGCCTAAGGCTATGGCCCTGAGTACGGGATCGTTTTCTTCCGTCTGGATTATGGGATTGAGGCCCTCATCGCGCTCTCCCCGCCCGCAGGAAAGCCATACGAAGACCGTGATAAGCGCCAGGCCCGCGAGCCTTCCCATCCTGATCGGCATACCGCCTCCGGTCATGGCATTGTTTTGCGGGGCTGAAAACCCCGGCCGGGACCCCATATAAAAAAAGCCCCCCGGGAAAAGGAGGTGAAGAAACCCGGGGGGCAAATTTATAGGCGGAGCTGTAAGGCTCTGGCCGGGTATACCCTGCCGCCGGAGGGCAGCAGGCGACAACCGAAGAACAAAACACGCCGCACTATTAAAATTACAAATTAAACATAATTATTCCGGTCAGAATAGTCAATACAAATCCGAAAAGAACGGATTTTTCCGCCTGGTTTTTTACGAAAAAGGGTATTTTCTTCAGGTTTCCGCTTGTTTATGGGGATACTTGTCCGTCCCCGGCTAATCCTCCTATAGTATGACAGGGGCGCGGAAATCCGCGCCGGCCCGGTCCGGCGTTTACTAGGGCCGGCTTTTCTGGTATCGTATTGAACGGAGCTGAAATTGTTTTTAAAGAGTCTTGATATATTCGGTTTTAAGTCCTTTGCCGACCGTACCCAGGTGGCTTTTGCCGACGGGATTACCGCCCTTTTGGGTCCCAACGGCTGCGGAAAGTCCAATGTGGTGGACGCCATCAAATGGGTTTTGGGCGAACAGGCCAGCAGGTCCCTGCGGGCCGAGAAAATGGAAGATGTTATTTTTAACGGAACCGAGGACCGCAAGC
>JAISDF010000009.1 GCA_031265025.1 Spirochaetaceae bacterium | reverse complement strand
CTGAGTCCGTCGGCTTCCTCGGAAATGCAGTTCCGTTCATCATCCGGCAACTGGAAAGAAGCGGATGATGTGGGCTGGACGGAAATTTCTTCCATCCTGACCAGCGCCCGTACATCGGGCTCCCTTACCCTGACCGCGGGCGAGGCGTCGGGCTTCTATACAAACGCCCTGACCTTTTCGGGAACCACCGCCTGGCAGGGTTATACCTACATGAATGAGGAGGCCGAAGAATACACCAACACATCAGGCGCTCCTGACCCCGTAAAGATAAACGCCGCCAAACTCCGCAACTATCAGGCGACATATTTTACCACTTCGGCCGAACTCTCCTCCACCGTCAGGCCCCTTACGGGTAACGACATCTGGGGCGCCAGCAGCCTTAACTATACAGTCAGAAACCTTGTGGCAAAATCGGTTTTTGACGGCACGGGCCAGGACCCTTCCTGGCGTATAGACTGGGGCAGATGGAGCAAGGATACCCTTGAAGCCCACCGGCTTAACGCCAATCTTGACGCCAACGTGATGGACTACAGGCAGAATGTCTCTCTCAGCGCCGAACTCCCGCCCAGGGATTCTTCCATGACCGGAAACGGGACTTTCAATGTATGGAGATCGACCACAACCGTGTCGGGCAGGGTCGATGATCCCTTTGAGACCGCCCTCTGGCGTCCGGTAACCGTTACCGAAACCATAAGGCTTTCGGCTAACAGCAATATGCGCTATTCCATGATATACGAGCCTGAGGAGGAGGAGGTAACGAGCCTTACCACCGGCCTTACCTACAAAAACCTTGAAGCCTCATTTTCAGCGGCCAAATTTGTTCCCTATATTCTTGATTCGACACTGGGCTGGATACTGGACCCTGCGGGGGAAGCGGCTCTCCATCCCCGGGATTTCCGCCTTCAGTACCGGCACAATCTCAAGAACGATTCCCTTTTTGAAAAGCGTCTCGGTTATTCCGTAGACGCCGCCACAAACCTTACCCTGGATTTGCAGCGCTATACCTATTCGGCCCTGACGTTTTCCCTGAGCACCACTTTAAGGATAAGCGATTTTATGGACGCGACTTTTACCACCAGGGCGGAGAACAACCAGATAATCAGATATATGCAGGACATTCCCTATTTTAATCTCCCCAGCCTTAACACCAGCGGTTTTGAGAACAATCCCTTCCTCGACCTCCTTAACTCCTTCCGTTTTGACGATACTGAGCTGAGAAGGAGGTCGGGGTATAAGCTCAAGGATTTTTCCCTGGTGCTGACCCATTATCTCGGCGACTGGAACGCCAAACTGGGCGTCCGTCTCGCGCCGTATCTGGACCAGTCCGTTATGCCCTATACCTATAAATTCAATACCGAAGTATCCTTCCTCATCCAGTGGATACCGGTCAGCGAATTCAAAACGGAAGTAAAATATGACAAGAGTGTATTTGACATATTGTAGGGCATTGCGCCCTATTGACTACCTGATTACAGGGGCTTTAGACTTTTAAAAATCCCCGATTTCCGGTTTCGGGAATCCACGGGTTTGAGGTTTTTTTGGACGAAAGCATAACTATCGTACTGGATGATCAGAAGATACTTTCCGCCGTCTGCGGGGCCAATGACGGAAATCTCCGGGTCATCGAACATTCCCTGGGAGGCAGAATCGCCACCAGGGGCAACCAACTGCGCATGGAAGGCCTTGACGCGTCAGGTTCCCGGCGTTTCAGGGTTATGATGGAAAGGCTGATTAACTCGGTTGAACAGGGGGAAAGTCCTTCTCCCGATTTTGTTAAAGCCCTGGCAAAGACCGCCGGAGAGGACGGGGAAGAGGACCCCCTGCGGGAAGCGATGATATACATTCCCCACGGGTTTGGCAGGGTGTTTCCCCGGAGCCTCAACCAGGCCGCGTATATCAGGGGTATGCGGAGCTGTGATATTTGTTTCTGCGTAGGACCCGCCGGAACCGGAAAAACCTATCTTGCCATCGCCGAAGCCCTGCGCCTCGTGCTTTCCAAAAAGCTCCGCAAGCTGGTGCTTACAAGGCCCGTTGTGGAGGCCGGAGAAAGCCTCGGCTATCTTCCCGGCGACCTCGCGCAAAAAATAAGCCCCTACTTAAGGCCCCTGTATGACGCCATGGAAGCCCTTGTTCCCTACGAGGTAATACGCCGCATGGAAGAAACCGGAACTATGGAAATCGCCCCCCTGGCCTATATGCGGGGGAGAAGTCTCAACGACTGCATGGTCATACTGGACGAGGCGCAGAATACCACCAGGGAACCGATGAAGATGGTCCTCACCCGCATAGGCGAGGGCGCGAGGGCGGTCGTTACCGGAGACGCCACCCAGATAGACCTTCCCCGGCATATTGATTCGGGACTGCTCCACGCGGTCTCCATACTCAATACGGTAGAAGGCGTTCACTTTTCCTGCCTCTCAACCGCCGATGTGGTGAGGAACCCCCTGATAAAAAAAATCATCCGGGCTTATGCCGAGGCGGCGGGCGAATCAATGCCAGGCCAGACCCAAAGGGATATATAATGAAGAAAGACCCTGATAGTCCGAAGAAGGACATATTTCTTAAATTCTTCGGATTTTCAAAACCCCGAAAAGAAACCCTGATCGCCTTTCTGGGGGCCTTTGCCCTCCCGGCCTTTGTGGTCTGCAGCGGCATAGGCGAGAGGTCCCTCGTGGAATCCCGGCTCCATGATTTTGAGGCGGGAAGGGTAGCCCCCAGGGACATCATCGCCGAAAAGACCATGTACTATACCGACGAAGAAGCCACAAAACGTAAAATCGAAGACGCCGAGCGCGGCGTTCCGGCGGTTTTCAGGTACTCCCGGGAAGATACGGCCCTGATGCTTTCCTCATACGGCCGCTTCGTGGATATATCAACGGACATCTTTCTCAGGGGCGACGCCGCCGGCGCCTATCAGGAGGCCGTGCGGCGTGAATACCCCGGAGCCTTCGCCCCGGAAACACTGAACGCGCTGTTCCGGGACCCCCTGCGGGAAAAGCTCCTGGAAGACGGCGGAGCTGTGCTGGCCCATATTCTTGAGCGGGGGATTTTTGCCCTGCCCCGTACCGGGCTTGAGCTTTACAACGCCGCTGAGGCCGAAGTCATCTACGAAAACAACGACGAGGTTATCCGGGAACGGGTCCGCTATGACAACATCGCTACCGCCGCCGCCATAACGGAACAGCTTGCCGCGCTTATCGCCGGAGGTTCCTATACGTCGGCCTTTGTTTCCATGGCCCCAGAACTCATCAAACCTTTTATCGCCGAAAACGTGTTTTTCTCAGCCGGGGATACGGCGGAAAAAATTAACGAACTGCGTTCCCTGGTGGAGCCGGTCAGCGCCGTGATAGAGAAGGGCGAACACATTGTCCGGGAAGGTTTTATCATAAGCGCCCAGGATATGGTAAAGCTCAATGTGCTTGACACCGTAATGATGAAAAATAACCTGGGCCGTTCAATAGGTTATTTTATCGCCCTGGCCGCCGTCGCCTGTCTGTGCGTATTCTTTTTCTGTCCGAGGAATTTCGGCAGGCAGCTTAATGTAAGCGAGCTGTACCTCATCGCCATACTCGCCGCCGCCTATAGCACCGGCGCGGTATTCATCGCGGTTGCCGCGGTGCAGTTCCCCTATCATCCGGCGTCGCTTTTTTTCCCCACGGCCCTGGCCGTGATGCTTCCGGCCATCCTCATAGGTACCCACGCGGCGCTGGCCCTGACGATGCTTCTTCCCCTTGCCGCCTTTGTTACCGGTTCTTTTGACGGCCAGGCCTTTGTCTTTGCCCTGGCATCGGGATTTTCCGCGGTTTTCATCATTCAGGGCGTGGAACGCCGCATGGACCTGTTCAAGGCGGGTTTCTTCATTGCCGCGGCGAACACGGTGGCCATGACAGCCCTGCTCCTTGCCGGACAGGCGCCCCTCCTTGAGTTCCCCGGCATACTGCTCTGGGCCGCTCTTAACGGCCTTATCCAGGGCATGCTCGTCATGGGTTTTCTTCCTCCCCTGGAACAACTGCTCAATACCGCTACGGTATTCAGGCTCATTGAACTTTCGGATCTCAATTCGCCGGTGCTCAAACGCCTTCTTACCGTCGCGCCGGGGACCTACAGCCATTCGGTGATGGTGGCCAATCTCGCCGAATCGGCCTGCCAGGACATAGGGGCCAACGCCCTTCTTGCCAGGGTGGGGGCCTATTACCACGACATAGGCAAGATGGACCAGAGCGATTACTTTATCGAGAACCAGGCCGCATACAACAAGCATGTGGAACTTGCCCCAAGGCTTTCCGCCACCGTTATACGCAGCCATGTAAAGATAGGGGTAGAAAAGGCCCGGAGCATGGCGCTTCCCCGGGAGGTAATTGATATTATCAGGGAACACCACGGTAATTCGGTGATTAGCTGGTTTTACAATGAAGCGCTGAAACGGGAATCCCAGGTTAATATCGAAGACTTCACCTATCCGGGAAACCCGCCCCGCTCGCGGGAATCGGCCGTGGTCATGCTCGCCGACATAGTGGAAGCCGCCGTGCGCACCCTGAAAAAACCGACCGTAACGCGGCTTGAAAAATTCATACAGGAACTCTTCATGTCCAAACTTGAAAACGACCAGCTTTCCCAGTCTGATCTGACCTTCCGCGACCTGGAGACTATCAAGATGGCCTTTATCAGGGTTCTTGCCGGGCACTATCATTCACGGATTGAATATCCCAAGCTGAACAAGGAAGTTCCCCTTCCCGGCGTCGTTTCCCGGAGTCACGCCGGAACGGAAAGGAGTACCTGATGAACAGGGTCGAGGTGCGCTCCGAAGGGCTCCCCCTGCCTCTCTGGTCCGGCCGGCTTGAGGCCTTTGCCCTCAGGGTGCTCAAGCGGCTGGAAGTAAAACAATGGGACCTTTCGGTGCTGCTCTGCGACGGAAAAACCATGGAGGAACTTAACAGGCGCTACCGGGGCCTCCCTGAACCCACCGATGTGCTTTCCTTTGAGCTGGGCGAAACATACAGGGCCGGCGGGGAGGAACGTTTTCTTCCCGGCGATGTGGTCATTTCCCTTCCCGGCCTCAGCGAAAATGCCTCGTATTTCAATGTAAGCGAAGACGAGGAATTGCGCCGCCTTGTGGTCCACGGTATTCTGCACCTTGACGGCATGGACCACAGGGGAAACGGCGCGGAGGAGCCTATGCTTGACCTGCAGGAAACCATACTCTCTGAACTTGACGGGGAGCGCATACTGCCATGAAAACACCTTTGTTTTTTTCTGAATTGCTGAAAAAAGGGAAGAAGGGCTACCGGGGCCTTGAATCCGACCAAAAGGAAATGATACGGGGCGTGGTGGAACTTTCCGAAACCACGGTCAAGGAAGTGATGGTCTCCCGTATTGATACGGTCTTTCTGTCCGTTGAAGCCGGCCCCGGCGAGATACTGGAGCGTATTTCCGGGAGCGGCCATTCGCGCTTTCCCGTATACCGGGAAACCATAGACAATGTCATCGGCGTACTCTATGTAAAGGACATACTCCGTACCCTGGTCCAGAAGGAAGAACTGCTCATAGAGAAGCTCCTTAAAAAGCCCTTCTTTGTTCCCGGCTCCAAGCATATCGACGACCTTCTGCGGGAACTGCGCCGCCGCAGGGTGCATATAGCGGTAGTGGTAGACGAATACGGCGGCGTATCGGGCATAGTCTGTATGGAAGATATCATTGAGGAAATAGTCGGGGACATACAGGACGAGTTTGACAATGAACGGGAAGATATATTGAAGCTCGGCCAGGGAAGCTATCTTTGTGATGCCAGGGTAAACCTTGAGGACCTTTCCGATGAGCTTGGCGTCAAACTTCCGGTAGACGAATTCGACACCCTTGGAGGCTTTGTATTTGATCTTTTCGGCAAAATACCGGTAAAATACGAGAAAGTTGCTTTTGAGGGAAACGATTTTATCATCCAGGACGTGGACGGTCATAAAATAAACACCGTTAAGGTGGTGCTGAATCAGCAATCCCGTTCCTGAATGGCGGGCGTTTCCCGTGTTCAGGATTTACTGTAAAGGGGCGGTCCAATGAAATACCGGAATGGCCTTTCAGGGCGCGGCGTTAAAAAGATTGTACTCATATTTTTCCTGTTGTTTCTTGTCCTGCGGCCCTTTGCCCAGAGCGGAAGGAGCGCCGCTTCCCTGTATGAACAGGGACAGAGCGCCATGCTCAACGAGGACTGGTATGCCGCGGCCGAGGCCTTTCAGGAAGTTTTAAGAATCAACCCCGCCCATGCCGGGGCCGCCGCGTCCCTTGCCGAATCATATTATGAGCTTGGGGAATACGATCAGGCCCTGAGCTGGACGCGCCAGGCCCGGCTTCTTGCCAGGGGCCGTTCCGATATCGCGAACCTTGAGGCCTTTACCCTTATAGCCCTTGGGCATCTTGACGCGGCCGCTTCGATAATAGGCGAGGTTCTTGCCAGGGAGCCGTACAACAGGGAAGCCCTTTTTGCCGCCGCCGAACTGGATATAGCCAGGGGTCATACCGGCGACGCGGTGCGGCGTTACCGTGAGGCTGCCCGCCGTTATCCTGATGACAGGCGGGTGCTCATTTCGCTGGCCCTGGTACTCGGCTCCATGGGGGACGCTGAGAATGCCCGTGCTTATATCGCCAGGGCGGTCAACCAGCATCCTGATGATTACCGGGTGCATTACTACGCAGCCTATCTTGACGCGGCTTCGGACCTGCTGCCCGGCGCCATACGCTACGCCGAAAAAGCCCTCAGCCTCAGGCCGGGTTTCGCTCCGGCCCGCTCCCTCCTGGCCAGCCTCCGTTACCGCTCCGGTCAGTACCAGGAAGCGGCCAGGCTTGCCGACGAAATCATCGCCTCGGACAGGCAGAATGTTTCGGCGTGGTACCTCAAGGGAATGTCCTATATGCGCATGGGCAGATACCCTGACGCCATAGCCATACTCCAGGCGGCGCTCGGCATAGATTCCGAGGATGAATTTGTGCGGGTGGCCCTGGAAGACCTGGTCATAGCCCATACAAGCCTTGAGGACAGTCAGAGGGGCCGCTGGGCCCAGTGGCATTTTAACCGGGCCAGGGACTACAGGAGGGAAAACCTTCTTGACCAGGCCCTCTTTGAATACCGCCGGGGCCTCCGCATGTACCCCTATGCCCCTGACCGGGGGGAATACGCCGAACTGCTCCGCATCCAGGGCTATCCTTCCCGTTATGTGGACGAACTACGCTTCCTCCAGAACCTGGGTCTTGCCAACCGTACAATAAACGACGCTGTCGAAACCTATGATTCCCTGCTTTCCGACGCCATATTCCGCCAGTGGGCCGTTGATCCTGTGGAACTTGCCGCCCGGCACTGGAAGGTAGCCGTTTTTTCCCTGGCCTCCCAGTCCGCCTTTTATCACCCTGACGCCGGTTCCGTGGGGTCGGCGTATATCAGGGATATACTGGTCCATGACCGGAACATACTTCCCCTTGATCTGGAACTCCGCCAGACAAGCTATTCCCAGGCATTCAGGAGCGCCAGGGAAGAGGGGGCGGATTATTTCCTTATTGTCAGCGTTTCCGAAAACGAAAGGGATCTGTCCATCAGGGGGGAACTTTTTGTCGGCCGGACAGGGTCCCGGGCGGCGTCCTTTTACGCCTTCAGAACCGGACCTGACCGGCTCAGAAACGCGTCAAGAAATATCGTGGAGCAGCTTTCGGCATCACTGCCGTTCAGGGCTGAACTGATACGCCGCAGGGGTTCCCAGGCCCTTATTGACAAGGGCAAGGCCGACGGTCTTACCGGCGGCGGCGTATACGAGATCATAAAAAAAGGCAGGGCGGGGCTTCTCAACGAGGGCATAGGGATACGCTATTATCCTGAAGATCTCCTGGGTACTCTGGTAATTGAAAATATAGGGGATGAAATCACCTCAGGCACGCTCAGCAGGAGCGGCTTCTTTGACCTTATTTCCACAGGCGACGAGGTGTTTCTCCGGGCTGAGGACGAAACGGGAACGGCCCGCCCAACAGGAGAAGATCCGGTCAATCCCGAACTCCGTTCACTCCTGCGGAGTATCCGCTGAGATCCCGGCCAGTACCGCGTCAATCCATACGGACGCCTCGGCATCCTCATAGGGCCTGACAAGGAGGAATTCAAAAAGGGCGTCCCGGTATTCGTTCAAAAAATAACAGGCCTGACCGAGGTAGAAATGAGCCCGGTATTCAAGATCGGCGCTTCTGGGAAGGGAGAGGAACTGTATGAGTTCGTTTCTGGCCTGTTCCCACTGCCCCCGGCTGAACGAATTCCGCACTATGGTTCCCAGGGTATAATCGGCCCCGCCCGCGTTCTCGTCCAGATCCCGTAAAAAGGCCCTGGGCCCCTTCCGCGCCGGGACCGGGGCCGTTTCGGTTTTTCCGAGGAGAGCGCCCACAGCCCGTTCCGCCTCGGCGCTGAGGGTCCGGGGGGGAGGCGTTTCCGAAAAACCCTGGGAGCGGGGAACGGCATTGCCCACCGAAACAAGCGGAAGGGGCATGGAACGGATATCCCTTCCTTCCCGCGGATTCGGGGAAAGCCGCGCCGCCTGGGTGGTGGCGTTCCGTCCGGGCGCTATGGAAACCCTGCCCTGGGCAAGATCTTCCTCAAGAATAACCGCGTAGTAGTAATCTATGTCCTGAACCGGATAATCGGTAAAAGGCGATTTTACCGCTGTCTGCACAATCGCCGCGCTCAGAAGGTCCTGTACATTCCGTATGGGCCGTACGCTCCGGTAGAGTACCGGGGTTTTTCCCTCTCCCTGAACGGTAAACCGTATGACCACCGAATTGCCCTGAATCGAAGTTTCCACAAAGGCCGTATCGTCCCGTACGCCCGTACCGCCGGACAGGACTTCGCCTTCGGAAAAAGTCTCCCCTATGCCGACGCTGATGGTATTGTTAAGGGGTATGGGAATATCGTATATTTTGCCCTGGCTGTCGCTTGCCGCGACAAAATAGTAAAAGGTCCCGGCGTTTTCAGGTTCGTCTACATACGACTCGCTTCCGTAGGGTATTTCCTCAGGCCTTTCCGGCCTGTCCGTCCCCGCCTCGATGGGCCGGTTTGACCGGTACACATACACAGGACCCCTGACATCCGGGGAATCCCGCCAGGTCAGGCGCACCAGGTTGTTCTTTACCTCTACCGTAATCCTGGACACAAAGGGGGCAAAAACCCTCCCTTCGTCTTCCTGGCCCGCCGCTCCGGCGGCAATGAAAATACCGAGAACCACAGGAAAAACAGCGGCCCTGCCCGGAAGCCCCAGTTTCTGGATAAGCTCCGTTAAAATAGTCCTTTTCACTGCCATAATATTATAATAATCGGCAATGAGGCCCTTCGTCCAGAGCAATTCCCGAAAGCGGACCCCTGAAAAAGCCGCATATCGCTGCGCGGTAAGCGCCGGACCCGGTTTGACAGAAAGCCCCTTTTTTCGTACTCTAGTGGCATGTATGTATCCGTTGCCGTTGACCCCGGTTCCGAAGAGCGGGCGAAGGAGCTTGCCAGCCTTCTGGGACAATACGGGTTTGAGAAAGTGCAGAGGGGGCTGTGGGAATCAACAATAGTTTCCCCTTCTACCTTGACCAGGGTAAAACGGGATATGGACCGTCTGACCGACGCCTTTGACAGGATCAGATTCTTTCAGTACCCTCTGGAAGGTACGCTGGTACTTTCCAGTCTGAAGGATAAAAAGTGGCGCCGTCTTGTGGCCAGGGGAGGGGAAGAAGACGCCGCGCCTGTTGTCAAAAGACCGGCGGTAAAAGAAGCGCCCGGAAATCTCCGTAAATCCACGCTTATCAAAACAATCAGGAAGAAGTAAATGGTACTATCAGAATTAAGCCTTTCAATCAAAGACCTCAAGGCGAGAATCTACGAAACTTGGGGGCGTCTTTGAAGACGCGGCGTTCAGTGAGAAAATAGCCGCCCTGGAAGCCAGAACCTGTGAGAGTGATTTCTGGAATGACGGCCCCGGGGCCGAAAAAACCATGGCCGAACTCAAGTCCATCAAGGCCCGTTATGAGCCCTGGAAGGCCCTGGTACAGGGTATAGACGACCTCGAAGTGCTTTGCGAGCTTTCCGAGGAAGCGGGCGAAGAGGGGGAGGCCCCGGAAATCGAGGAAACCCTCGGAGAACTGGAGGCGAAATACGGGAAACAGAATCTCCTTGAGCTTATGTCAGGCGAGGTTGACCGGAACGGCTGTTTTCTCACCATACATTCAGGCGCCGGAGGAACCGAGGCCTGTGACTGGGCGGGCATGCTTTTCCGCATGTACCTCCGCTGGGCCGAACGCAGGGCTTATACTATAGTGGAAGTTGACCGTCTGGAGGCCGAGGGGGGCATCAAATCAGCAACGGTACGCATAGACGGCGACTATGCCTACGGCTACCTCAAGGGTGAATCGGGGGTACACCGCCTGGTGCGTATTTCCCCCTTTGATTCCAATGCCCGGCGGCATACTTCCTTTGCCTCGGTCTACGCGTTTCCCGTTATTGACGACTCGGTGGAGGTGGAAATACGCAGTGAGGATCTCCGGGTGGATACCTACCGCTCGGGCGGCGCCGGAGGCCAGCATGTCAACAAGACGGACAGCGCCGTACGCTTTACCCACCTGCCCACGGGCATAGTGGTAGCCTGCCAGAGCGAGCGGAGCCAGACCATGAACCGGGCCACGGCAATGAGCATGCTCAAGGCGCGGCTCTACGAGTACTACAGGCAGGAAAAGGAAAAAGAAAACGAACGCTTTGCCCAGGAGAAAAAGGATATTTCCTGGGGGAACCAGATACGCTCCTATGTGTTCCAGCCCTATACCCTGGTCAAGGACTACCGTACCAAGGCGGAGACGGGAAACATTCAGGCGGTCATGGACGGGGATATTGATCCCTTTATCGAGGAGTACCTGCGTTTTGCCTGGAAACACAAAGACGCGTAAGGTGTTATGCGCCATTCTGCTGACCGTTGTTCTCTCCCCCCTTTTTGCCAGGGCAAAGGCCGAGGAGGAGGAAGAAAAGCCCGTGCTGAACACCGAATGGACCCTTGCCCTTACCGCCTTTGACACATCGGAACTTCCCCCTTCCCAGGCTGTCCTGGGCGAACTCATTGTACGGGAACTGGTCGATTCGTTACGGAAGGTGCGCTACCATATACGGTCCGGGGAAGAGCTTGCGTTTTACCGGGATTATGAGCGGAACAGGGCGGTCAAAACCGCGGCGTCGGCCCTCGACGCGAAGCAGAAAAGCAGGGACGAACTTCTTTTCAGGGGGGAACGGCGCTGGAAGTACCGCAAGGAACTGCGGGCCATAGACAGCGAAATAGTCAAACTTGAAGAGGCGCTCCGCACCGCTGAAACGGATATCCCCGTCATAGAACCGTCGCCGGTTTTTGTCCTTGCGTCGGAAACCCCGCCTCCCCCGCCCGCGCCGGGCGGGGAATACGCTTTCTGCCGGACACGGAAAGCCGACGCCTTTCTGTCAGGTTCTATTTCAGAATTTCACGGACGCATATATGTTTCCGTGAAGATCTACGTCCTGTACGCCCAGCGCTATATGTACGAGGATTTTGCCCTCTTTTCAACAGGGGACAGGGAGGCTTCCCTTTCCGTCCTCGGACTTTCCCTTGGTTCCCTTGCCGCCGGAACAGGGCCCGTACAGGTGGCGGTGAAAGCCGAACCTGCCTCAGCGTCGCTTACCGTTGATAATTCCCTGGCCGGCAGGGGCGGGGAATTCGTTCTTGATCTTTTTCCCGGCGAGTTTTCGGTAAGCGCCTACAACAGCGGCTACGAGGACGCGTCGGCGCTGCTGGAACTTGAGCCCGGCGAAATTGCCGAACTGTATATCAACCTTACCCCCCTCCTTTCTAAAACCGTTGAGATACAGAGTGATGAAGAAGGCGCCCTTGTGTATCTTGGTTCCCAATATATAGGAAGGACGCCCTTAAGTTTTGAAGTGTCGCCGTATGTGAGCCAGTATGTGCTGGTGGAAAATCAGAACGGTGAACAGGCCAGGGTTATATTTCAGGATTATGAAGGGGCGATGACGGTCCGCCCGCTGCCGGTAGAGGTTCCCGAATCAAAGAGCGTCAACAACCTGCGCCGGAAATTCTACGGCGCTTTTGGCCGCTTCTGGATTTCCCTGTCCCTGGCCGTGCTGATTAACGGCATGAGGAACGCCTATACCTTAGGCTACAATGTTTCGGGAAATCCCGCCCTTTATAATTCCGCGATAAACTATGATCTGGCAAGCAAGATATCCTGGGGAGCCATGGGTTTCTTTCTTGCCGAATCCATAGTGCGTTATGTGATTTATACCGCTTCATCGGAGCGGCCCCCTGTTCAGTTGGTGCGGCAATGAAAAAAACAGGTTTTGGTGAAAGGATAAAAAATTTTTTCGGTCTTGGCCGTTCAAACCAGGACGGCTTTTTTGAGGACCTCGCGGACCTTCTTGTAGAAGGGGATTTTGGCGCGGCCGAGGCGTTCAGGACCGTGGAGGCCCTTGAGGAAGACTGCAAAAAAAACAAAATTACCGATCCCGGCGAAATACGAGGCCGCCTTGCCGTTCTTCTTGAGGCCATGCTTCCCGGCGCTGTCCGGGAAGAAGAAAGCCGCGTCATGCTTCTGCTTGGGGTAAACGGAGTGGGCAAGACCACCAGCGCCGCCAAACTCGCCGCTTATTACGCTTCCAGGGGCCGCCGCCCCATACTCGCCGCCGCTGATACTTTCAGGGCCGCCGCGGCGGACCAGCTCAAAATACACGGCGAAAGGCTTTCGGTACGGGTAGTGGCCCATAAACAGGGCGGCGATCCGGCGGCGGTAATCTACGACGCCCTGGACGCGGCCCGTGCCGGGGGCGGAGACCTCATCATAGCCGATACGGCCGGGAGAATGCATACCAAAAGCGCCCTTGTTGAGGAACTCAGGAAAATAGACCGGGTGGTCGTGTCCCGGTCCGGGGAAGAAGGGTACCGCAAATACCTGGTGCTGGATTCCACCACCGGAAGAAACGCCCTTGCCCAGGCTGAGATTTTTCATGACGCCCTGTCCCTGGACGGGGTCATCCTTACCAAATACGATTCAAGCGCCAGGGGAGGCATAGCCTTTTCCCTTTCCGGAAGCCTTGGGCTTCCTGTAGTATGGATATGCGACGGCGAAGGCTATGGAGACCTCCATCCCTTTAATCCCCATGAATACGCCCGGGAGTTTACCGGCCTTGAATAAAAAATACGCCGCCGCTTTCCTGCTGTTTTATTCCGCCGTTTTTTTGTTTTCCGACGGCTGGTATATTTCCAACGCGGCGGGCATGGCCCTGGAACCGGCCTTTTCAGGCCTTGCCCTGAGGGCGGAGTATGCCATCGAAGTCAGGACCGCCGCAATATGGCGTCTTCCTCCCCGCCTTGCCGAAGCCCTGCGC
>JAISDF010000051.1 GCA_031265025.1 Spirochaetaceae bacterium | reverse complement strand
ATACGAACCCAAATCAGCATAACCATGTGAGGTAAGAGATGCCGACGAAAACATTCAGACGGGGGTTGCACGTACCGGAGCGAAAAGAGCCGACGGAGGGAAAATCCGCCGAAACGGTTCCCGCGCTTACTCAGGCGGTCATTCCGGTTAACCAGCATTTTGGCGCCCCAAACCAGAGTCTCGTCGCCGTGGGCGACACAGTGCGGCGTGGGCAGAAGATAGCCGACGCTTCGGGTCTTATGACCGTTCCGGTTCACGCTTCGATTTCAGGCGTGGTCAAAAAGATTGAACCAAGGACCCAGTCCAACAATCTTGAAGGGCCGTGCATTGTGATTGAGGCGCCAGGTGGCGATGTATCCGCTGCCGGCGGAGTTCCTGAGGGCGATGATTTTATGCCGCCCCTGGATGTATACAGTTGTTCAAAGGAAGAGGCCCTCGCCCGTATCAGGGACGCGGGAATCGTGGGTATGGGCGGCGCCGGTTTTCCGGTTCATGTAAAGCTCAATCCTCCTCCCCATAAACCCATTGATTTTGTAATCGCCAATGCCGCCGAATGTGAGCCTTATCTTACCACCGATGAATGGCTCATGAGCGAAAGGGCGGAACTCTTTGTCCGGGGTCTGGCCGCGGTAATGCACATTACCGGGGTGTCCAAAGGCATAATCGGCCTTGAGGATAACAAGGCCCGTCTCAAGCCTGTCCTGGAAGAGGCGGTGAAAAAAACGGCCCCCAAGGGAGAGGTCGTTGTTCAGCTCCTTAAAACCAAATACCCCCAGGGCGGGGAAAAATTCCTTATTACCGCGACCACGGGCCGGGAAGTTCCCTCAGGGGGGCTTCCCATGGATGTGGGCTGCATAGTGCAGAATGTGGGAACCCTTGCCGCCATTGCCGAGGCCTTCCAACTGGGCAAGCCCCTTATTGAGCGGAGCCTTACGGTAACCGGCGGGGCGTGCAGGACGCCGAAAAATATCATCGCCCCCATAGGGACCCTGATAAGCGAGCTTCCCCAGTCCTTTATGGATATTGATTACGACAGCCTCAAGAAAATTATTTTCGGCGGACCTATGATGGGCGTCGCCGTTTCCACGACGGCCATTCCGGTTCAGAAGAATACTTCCGGCGTGGTGCTCATGGACGCCGGGGAGGTGAAGGCCTTTGACGAAGCGTACTGCATACGCTGCGGCCGCTGTATACGGAACTGCCCCTCCCGGCTTGTTCCGGTGCTGTTAAATGAGGCCCTTGAAACCGGGGATTTTGACGAGGCGATCAAGACAGGCCTGCTTGACTGCATTGAATGCGGGTGCTGTTCCTATGTATGTCCCGCGAGGATTAAGCTGGTCCAGCGTTTCCGCGTTGGAAAGCAGCGTTACAGGACTATTCAGGCCGCTCAGCCAAAGCCGGCAAAATAAGGAGTTTTTATGGCACAACAGGAAGGGCGCGTATATCTTGCTTCGAGCCCCCATTACAACTCGCCGGTTACAGCCAGGCGGCTTATGCTTTTTGTTCTTATTTCGCTGGCTCCGGTTACGATATTCGGTATAGTGTTATTCGGACTGCCGGCCCTGCTTACCGTGCTGACCGCCGTGGTTTCGGCAATGGCCGCCGAAGCGGTGTTCAGAAAAATCATAGGTCAGGACATACGGGCAGGCGATCTTTCGGCGGCGGTAACCGGACTGCTTCTCGCGCTGATACTGCCGCCTTCTACGCCCCTGTGGATGACCGCCCTGGGTTCAATTTTTGCCATAGTGGTGGCCAAGGAATTTTTCGGGGGGCTGGGCGCCAATGTCTTTAATCCCGCCCTTATCGGCAGGGCTTTTCTCCTGATGAGTTTTCCGGCGGCCATTACCGCCTGGCACAACCCGCCGGGTTTCGGCACAGCTCTCACCGACGCGGTGAGCGCCGTTACGCCGCTCAACATTCTCAAGCTGGGGGGATCTGTCGCCGATGTGGGAAACGGTCTTGCCGCGTCAGGACTTACCTCGACAGGGGGATACGGAGACCTCATCAGGACCATGTTCCTGGGATACCGGAGCGGCTGTATAGGAGAGTCTTCGATACTGCTCATTCTCGCCGGCATGGCCTTCCTCCTCATTACCAGAACCATTGATTTCAGGGCCCCCTTCACCATGCTTGCCGCCACGGTCCTGTTCTCCCTTGTTTTGGGTGACGACCCCCTCTTTGCCCTTCTCGGCGGCGGCGTGTTTTTCGGCGCGGTGTTCATGGCTACCGATTATGTGTCGGCCCCCATTACGGCAAGCGGCAAATATATCTTCGGTCTTGGCGCCGGCATCATTACCGTGCTGATACGGAAATGGGGCAACTACCCGGAAGGGGTTACCTACGCCATATTGATCATGAATGCCGTAACTCCCTTCCTCAACAGGCTGATACAGAAGAAGTACGGTTTTGTTCCCCAAAAAGTCCCGGCAAAAGCCGGGGCGCAGAGCGGAGGCGCCAAATGAAACAGATGCTGAAACTCGGGCTGGTGCTGGCCCTCTACGCCACCGCCGCCTGTGTGGGCCTTGCCTTTGTGTATGACGGAACCAAGGGTACCATAGCCTGGCGCGAACAGGCCGCGCTGGAGGATGCCCTGAAAGAGCTTTTTCCCGACGGCGACAGCTTTGAGGATATAAGCGGAACTATCGCGAGCCCCGACGGGACGGTTCGTTTTGGCAGTCAGTACGCGGTGCGCCGGGGCGGTGTCCTTATCGGCGCTGCCCTGAGTTCCTCGGGGCCGAGTTACGGCGGGCCGGTATCCGTGCTTGTGGGAACCGGAACCGATGGAAAAGTCAGCAGTATCAAGATACTTTCCATCCTGGATACTCCGGGGCTGGGCGCCAACGCGTCTTCCCCGCGTTACTATGTGGACGCGGCTTCCGGCCTGACCTTTTACGGGCAGTTTTCCGGAAAGGCGGCCGGCGACGCCTTTGAACCCAAGGGCGATGTGGCCGCGATTACCGCCGCCACCATCACCAGCAGGGCTGTGTCTTCGGTTGTCAGAACATCGGCCAGGGCCGCGGCGGCCTGGCTTGCCGCCCAGGGAGGCGTTAAATGAAACTCGTTAGAATTTTTCTCAACGGCCTTGTCAGGGAGAACCCTCTTCTGGTGCTTATGATAGGCCTTTGTTCTTCCCTGGCAGTTACCACCAGCGTTGCCAACGGAATCGGCATGGGGATTTCCATGACCTTCGTACTCCTCATGTCCGAAGTGGTCATCAGTATTTTCCGTAAACTTATTCCCGAATCAATACGCATTCCGGTATTCATCATTGTTATCGCCGCCTTTACCACGGTGATTGATTATGTGCTCAAGGCGTACTTCCCCGATCTTTCGGCGGCCATGGGGGTCTTTATCCCCCTCATCGTGGTGAACTGTATCATCATGGGCCGGGTCGAAGGCTTCGCGTCGAGAAAATCCCTGGTCGAGGTGATACCCGACGCCCTGGGCATGGGGCTGGGCTATACCTGGGTGCTGATGGCTATTTCCAGCATACGGGAAATTCTCGGCAACGGGACATGGCTGGACATACGGGTAATGCCGAAAAATTATACGCCCATACTCTTTTTTGTCTTTTCGCCGGGCGGCTTTTTTGTATTCGCCTGTGTCATGGCCTTTGGTCTCTTTCTAAAGTCGCGCCTCAAGAGTGCATCGGAGGAATAAGGTGAGGTATATTTCAATATTTATTTCGGCGTTCCTGATTGACAATGTGGTGCTCATGCGTTTTATTGCCCTCTGTCCCTTTATAGGAATGAGCACCGATGAGGATAAATCCATAGGCATGGGCATGGCCGTTACCTTTGTTACCGTACTGGCTACGGCGGTTACCTGGCCCATCTACACCTATCTCCTTCTGCCCCGTGGCATGGAATTCCTCCAGATACTGGTATTTATTCTGGTCATCGCCGCGCTGGTGCAGCTTCTGGAATTCTACCTTAAAAAAACATCTCCGTCCCTCTACGCGGCAATGGGTATTTACTTTGCCCTCATAACCACCAACTGCGCGATACTGGCGGTAACTTTTGACGCCTTGAGCAAGCAGTATAATTTTCTTGAGGCCATAGTGTACGCCCTGGGGGTTGCCATGGGTTTCCTTCTTTCCATGCTGCTTCTGGCCGGTATACGGAGACGCATCAGGCTGAGTCCTATCCCTTCGTTTTTGAAAGGGACGCCGATACTCTTTCTTTCGGCTTCCCTGCTTTCCATAGCTTTCATGGGCTTTGCGGGCCTTGTAAAATGAGAGGAGCAATATGAACATAGTACTGTTGACCGCCCTGTTTGCCGCTGTTCTCGCCTTTGTTCTGGGGACAGCCCTTGGATTTTTCAAGAAGTTCTTTTATGTTGAAACCGACCCCCGCATAGACCAGATCAGGGAGATGCTTCCGGGGGTAAACTGCGGCGCCTGCGGGTACCCCGGCTGCGACGGCTATGCCGCGGCCATAGCCGGCGGGGGCGTTGAGACCACCCGCTGCGCTCCGGGAGGACAGGGTACGGCTTCAAAGCTGTCCGCCCTTATGGGCGTAAGCGCCGTGCTAAAGCCCGCAGTCGCCGTACTGGCCTGCAGGGGGTCCAAAGACATCGCGCCCCTCAAGGGACTGTATGTCGGTATACCGACCTGCCGGGGGGCCAAGCTCTCCGCCGGGGGGACCAAACTCTGTTCCTGGGGCTGCCTGGGCTACGGAGACTGTACCGCTGTCTGTCCCTTTGACGCCATACACATGGGCGATGACGGGCTTCCCCAGGTTGACTATGACGCGTGTACGGGCTGCAAAAAATGTATCGCCGAATGTCCCCAGCAGCTTATCAGGGAAGTTCCCAGGGACAGGAAGGGCGCCATTGTTACCTGTTCCAACAGAAATCCCCTGCGCCCCATGATCAGGAAGACCTGCACGGTAGGCTGTATCAAATGCGGAATCTGCGTAAAGAACTGTCCCGAACAGTGCATCGTTATGGAAGACGGCATACCCGTGGTGGATTACGCCAAATGTACTTCCTGCGGGACTTGCGGGGAAAAATGCCCCACAAAGATAATCAAGATACTCCAGGATGAAATTTTCGCCGAAGAAGGAGCCGGAGAAAAAATGCCTGTAAGAGTGGCCGGCGGAAAACCGGCTTAAAGGCGTTTTTGGAGCGTACAATGGCTGATGAGGACCTTCCTTTTTCTCTCCTTGCCTGCCTTGAGGGGCTTACGGTATTTTCACGCCTGAAAAAAACCCGGCTCCTCAAACGCTTCAGGGAACTGTTGCGGCTACTCCACCGCGTTTCCAGCGAACTCTTTTCTACCGATGTGCTTCATCTTCTTGAAGAATGGGCCGGGTTTGTCAGGGCCTTTCATAGTGATTCCTCTTCTTCCGAATGGTATGTAAAGGTAGCTTCCCTTACCCTCGGCGATGACAACCCCTTTACCCGCGCCGCCGCAGCGAAGGAGCTTAAAGTTCTGGAAGACGGTCTGTGCGGCGCCGCCCGCATGGACCTTCACCGCCTGGGTCTCCTCGCCGCCCTTGATCTTGAAGTCCTGGCGGGCAGGATAGCAGATCTTCTGGCCGCCGCCGGACTTGAGGACGCGGGCAACGCGGCGCGGAACGAAGGCCTCTATCTTGCCGCTGCCGGAAAGAAAAGATCCCCCGTAGAAAAAGCGATACTCAAAGTATTCCCCAGGGAAAAAGACTGGGGCGCGGCGCTTTCTTTCTTTGCGGGGTATCTGCGGAAAAACGGAGCCGGTCTTCCGGGCCGCTATGCAAGCCTCTACTGGGACGGGAGGCTCCTGCCGGTGCGCCGTCCCGATCCGGTGCGGCTTGACGATCTCTATGAATACGGCGGCCAGCGTTCCGTAGTCCTTGCCAATACCGAATCGTTTGTCCGGGGGAGGCCCGCCAATAACCTGCTCCTCTACGGGGACAGGGGAACCGGAAAGTCCGCCACGATAAAGGCCGTGTGCGGGGAATACGCCGATAAGGGTCTCCGCCTTGTGGAACTCAGGAAAAAGGATATCCTGAAAATCTCCGAAGTCATGGAAACCCTCGCTTCCCGGACCCCGCGTTTTGTGCTTTTTATTGACGACCTTTCCTTTGAGGAAGCCGACTCGTCCTTTACCAGCCTCAAGGCCCTGCTTGAAGGCGGCGCCGAAGGCAGGCCTAAAAACGTGATTATTTACGCCACCAGCAACAGGCGGCATCTGGTCAAGGAACGCCTGGCCGACAGGCAGAATCCGGGCGCGGAAGAAGTGAGGTCCTTTGATGCCATACAGGAACAGTTCTCCCTTTCCGACCGTTTTGGCGTAACGCTCGTATTCATGTCGCCTAACCAGGAAGAATACCTTGCGATAGCCTGCTTTCTCGGCGAAAAACGCGGCCTCATAGAGCCCGCGACAACGGACCCTGATGCCGCCCGCGCGCGTTTTTGCGATAACGCCCTCCGCTGGGAAAAATGGTTTAACGGCCGTTCCCCCCGCACCGCGGTTCAATATGTTGACTGGGTGGAAGGCGGCGCGGCCTTTCCCTGGGAATAGTTTTCTTATCCCCCTTACATTCCTCGCCGGGACCCACTGGCGCTTGTCCGTCTTTTAGCGAAAAACATTTACCTGAAAAACCTTGACAAAAAGCGGCAACAGGAATAAAGTCATTTGTAAGTGTTAACTAACAAATGCTCCTTGCGGGCATGAACGCGGGGCATGGGGCTATACATGCTTATGTTTTTTTGCGATTTACTAAAAATGGTGAGTTTCTACCATCTTAGATTCAAAGATAAGGAGAAGACCTGTGTTTAACATAAAAACCCTGTTCGGCCTTTCCGATGAAGGGTACAAAAATTTCAAGCGGGCGGTTCTGGCGGTAGTCCTCTCGAACCTTTCCCTCCTCCTGCCCTTTATCGTGATCATCCAGACAATCATCACCCTGCTCAACCCTCTTTTGGCCGGGGCCCCTTTGGACAGGAACCGGCTCGTCCTGCTTCTGGCCCTGGGGCTCGCGGCCGCGGCGCTGTACTTTTTTGCCTACCGCGGCGAGTACCGAAAAACCTACACCACCGCCTACAGCGAATCGGAAAAGATCCGGCTGGAAGTGGCGGAACATATCCGGCGGCTCCCGTTAAGTTTTTTCAACAACAAAGACCTTTCGGAACTGACCACCAACATGATGGCCGACTGCACCAGCGTTGAACATGTGATGAGCCATGTAACGCCCACGCTTTTCGGCGCCGTCATTACCGATGTTATCGCCTGCGTCCTTTTGGCCGTTTACGACTGGCGTATGGCTCTGGCCCTGTTCGCCGCCCTGCCCATCGGCTTCGGCCTCATTCTGGGAAGCCGGAAGCTGCAGGCCTTTTTCGGGGAACGGCATGTCCGGGCCAAACTCGCCGTGTCCGGCCAGGTGCAGGAGTATCTTGAGGGGATCAAGGTGGTCAAAGCCTTCGGCCTTTCGGGGGAAAAATCAAAGGCCCTGGAAGGGGCCCTGCGGA
>JAISDF010000245.1 GCA_031265025.1 Spirochaetaceae bacterium | reverse complement strand
ATATTACCGGGGTCTTTCGTTTGAGACTTGGGCCGCCCCCGCCGCTTTCTGGCTGCATGACGCATACCGCCCCCGTAACGAGGGGGATTTTGACGCCATGATTCTTTCCGGCGCGGTCTATAGTTTTGACATACACCGCCTGGGACTGGTGTACTACCACAACGGCGCGCATCAACTGGGGCTTTTTTATTCCGGCCAGATAGGCATGGGCCTCATTCCCTATGGGGAACTGGCGGTCTCCAATCATTCCCTGTTGCGGAATTTTCCACCCCATACTTCACCTGAGGGTTGGAACTTTGATATGGTCCTGGGCGGGTCCTACGCCTTTTCCCGGATGAACGGAACCCTCTACGCGGAGTACCGTTACCGTTCTTCCGGCATAGCGGGTGGCAGGTGGCAGGAGATCGGGGACAAACTGCTTGCGGAGGAAGCGGCCCATAATTACGCCGCTTTAGGACAAACGGCCCAATCGCTGCCCTATCTTTTCACTCCCCGCCATACCGCGGGCATACGGTTCCAAAATGCCCGGCAGATTGGGGATCTCTTTGATTACAGCGCCACCCTGTTCTACCTTGCGCCGGACGGGTTTTACATCAGGGGAGAAGGAACCTTGACGCTTCTTGAACGGTTGAAAATAATGGTGGGCTTTTCCGCTTTTCCGTCCCTCGCGGACAGGGGGGAAATGGCCCTTTGGGAGAAAAAATGGCAGGGGGATATAACGCTGCAATGGACGGCAAGAACATCGGAATGATACGATTTTTTCATATAACCCACAGGATCAAAATCGCCGGGAGGAACCTCATGGCCCATTGGCGCAAGACCTGGGCCATTGTCGCCGGTATCGGCCTGGGCATCTGCGCCCTGACCCTGGTAGGCGGGTATTACGAATACAATTTTTGGGGCCTGAAACAATCCCTGGTACGGAGCCAGTACGGACACCTGCAAATATACCCGCAACAGTACCGGGCCCACCGGGACACCGAACCCTTCCGGTATTCCCTGGAACGGAGCGCCGAACTTATCTCCCTCCTGGAACAGGACCCGGACATCCAAAGCGCCGTCCCACGATCCAGGGCAATGGGCGTGGCCGTAGGCCCAGTCGCCAGCAAGGCCGTGGAAATTTGGGGGGTAGACCCGGAGCGGGAATCGGAACTCTTTACCTTTTTTAGCGCCCGGCGGGGAACCGGCCTTGGCAGGGACGACTACGGTTGTCAAATGTCCCCGCTTCTGGCGGAAAGCCTGGGCCTTGCCCTGAACGATACGATTACCCTTACCGGAGTACGGGAAGACGGCCGTGTCAATATGGTTGAAGTCACCGTACAGATCCTCATAGCTTCCTACGCGGAAGAATTTAACCGCCTGGCGGTCTTCGTTCCCGCCGCGGTCTTTGCGGACCTTTTCGGAACCGATGCCATCCACGAAATCGCGCTGGTCTGCGCCGACGACCGGGACCTGGCTTCCCGCCGGGATCGGCTTCAGGCGCGCCTCTGGGAAGGGGGCTGGGAAACCGACATCAGCCTTTGGAGCGAACAAGCGGTCTACTACCATCAAGTAGTTACCTACTACCAGGGTTTCTACCGGCTGGTTTTGGCCGCGGCGGCGCTGGTTGTTTTTTTCGCCGTGGGAACCGCCATGTCCCTTATTCTCTACGAAAGAAGACGGGAATTCGGAATCTACCTCAGCATGGGAACAGGGCGGCGCTTTTTGATAAGCGGCATATTTACCGAAACATTGATGGCCGGAATCGCGGGCCTCCTAGGGGGGGCCTTCCTGGCCTTTGCCTCTGCGGGGTTTATTAACCTGGCGGGGGGCATCTTCATGCCGGCCCCGCCGGGAATGTCCACTGCCATACAGGTATTGATCCGTTTCAGTCCCCAGGCGGCTTCCTTAAGCCTTGTTACCGCCCTGCTGATCCCGCCCCTCGCTCTTATCATCCCGCTCAGGCGTATCATGGGGCAGGATATTGTCGCCTTGCTTGATGGGTGAGGCGCTCTTTATTTCGAAGATTTGCCGCAAAGAAGGAAAAGACGAATGGGGTCCGCGAATGAACGCTAATTGACGCGAATGAGAAAGAAAAATATTCGCGTTTATTCGCGTCATTCGCGGACAAATAGAAAAACGGCGCTTGTTTACCTTTGTGTTCCCCTCATGGCTACATAACAAACTTACTCTTAATCATAGCAAAATAGCTCTCCGCCGTTTCGGTGTCTTCTACCGCCTGGTCCGGCTCGTGGTATTCGATCAGGTTCGGGGGGATTTCCGCCAGGAAAGGGGAGGGGAGGCAGTCCGCGTCGTTCTGCAGTCGCCGGCGGCGAAGACAACTGGTGATAAAGAGCTTTTCCCGGGCACGGGTGATGGCCACGTAGAAAAGGCGCCGTTCTTCCTCCAGGGCTTCGGGCCCCGCGTCGGCCTCCTCCATGCTGCGCTGGTGGGGGATGATGCCGTCCTCGGCGCCGGCGATAAACACCACGGGGAACTCCAGACCCTTGGACGCGTGGATGGTCATGAGGTTCACCTTCCCCTTGCCGGCATTGTCGTCATCGTCCCGGGTAATTAAACTAACGCGGTTCAGGTAAGGGTAGAGGGTCGGGTCGAAGTTGTCGGGGTCCTTTTCCCAGGTTTCCATGGACCGGATCAGACTTTCGATGTTGAGAAATTTCCATTTGGCGACCTTTTCATTTTTACTGTGCTCCGTTGCCAGGTAGGACCGGTAGTCGATGCTTTCCACCAAGGCACTTGTTTTTGCGGAAAGCCCGCGCTTGCCCAGCATTTCCTCCCGGTAGGTTTCGATAAGGGTCATAAACTCGTCTATCTCAGCCTTGCCTTTGGCGGTTTCCTGGAACAGGGTGTCCGG
>JAISDF010000218.1 GCA_031265025.1 Spirochaetaceae bacterium | reverse complement strand
GGGAGAAATTCTTTTAGATTAGCTTCAGAAAGCCATAATAAATATTCTCCCGGTGAAAATATAAATTATTATTTACCGTATTGGTAATAATTTACGATGCTATTATTTTATAACAGATTTATAATGAAATAAAGATAGAATCTCCAGCTATATTAAAAAAATCTTTCCGTTGTTTTTCAGACAGATATGGAATTGCTCAAACGTCGCATAACAGGCCGCTATACGCGTCGCCGCTTCGCTCCCCGGCCCCGTTCGGTCGCTGGCACTCCCTCGCTTTCTGGCTTGCGCTCCCGCCTGCCGGCGGGCAGACGCCGGAAAAGAGGAACAGAATACCAAGCACAAGCCAAGGGCATATGTCCGCCCCGGCCTGGCGGCCGTACCGGACACGTCGTATAGCGCCGAAACGTTATGTACAATTGTGTCTAAAAGTGGTTGATAAATTTGTCAGAAATAACTTATTCTTACTATATGAAAATCAAACTTCAAATAGTTTTAATTTTAATCCTGTTTTCTTCTTGTACAAAAACAAATGTAAATTTAGATGATTATTTTGGGGTTGATTTACAAATAAAAGAATGGGACCATGAATACGGCATGCCATTAATCTATTTAAAAGATACATTTTCCCCGATAACCGGAGGTAGTCAACCTAAATTTGTATTATATGAAAACAGACAATTAATCTATGGGAAAATAGAAAATGATGAAATAATTTATTATGAAACATTATTATCAGAGATTGAAATGAAAAACATTTTCAAAGAATTAGGTATACCCAATAATTATTTTATAGAAAAGAACCATATAAATATAATCACTAAAGGTGAACCGCCTTTAACAGCATTAATAATAAACACTAACTTTAAAAAAATAATAACAATGTATGGAAGCGCGGATTGGATGGATGAAGCGCAAGAAAAAGATCATAAAAAATTGGTAAATATATACAGAAATATCATTAATTACAATAATCAAAATGCAAAAAGATGGATGCCCGATCATTTTGAAGTAATACTAGCTGATTGGGAAAATGAACCCACGTCAAAATTATCTGTAGATTATACTTATATAAATGAGTGGCCTTCCCATTTTCCTGATTTACTGTCAGCGGATACGGTTCAAATAAATGATTGGGATTATATATTTTCCTTTAAAATTGAATTATATAATGACTTTACAAATTATGTTTTAGAAAATTTTGGGAAATATCCCGGTTATAAAACCGTGATAATAAATAATAAAAATTTATGGTTGGCGCCTTTTTGTATGTACATGCCTCTTCCAAATATTAAGTACTGGAAGAATAAATCTTGAGATAAGTCCTATTCCAGCGGGGCGAAGTAACCTCTTCCGTCGCGGCCCGAACGGTCGAGGAGGTAGACTTCGGCTTCCACGGGAAGATAGGCCCTGCCGAAATCGGTGGCAAGGGAAGAACGGTAACGCAGCGTATAGGCGCCTGACGGGGAACTTTTGAGCAGGGCCAGTTCGGGGCCTATGCCCCGGCTCCGGTACAGGGGCAGGGCCGCCCCGCCGGTCTGGGTACAGAGGTACTGGATTTCAGGCCCTGCCGGGGCATTGCCGAGGAGCACCGCGTAAAACACCACGCCGTTATTCGCCATGTACGCCGCGAGTTCCGAAAGGCTGTATTGGGAAAAGGCTTCGTTTCCGAGGGAGCCTGTGGTAACAAAGACCACGGCCCGTTTTTTCGCCCCCGAAAGAAGGCTTGTGGCGGCGAGGCGCAGGCCCTGGTCAAAATGCCAGTTCCGGCTGTAGGAAGCCGTAACGCCCCGGGCGGCCTGGACAATATCGCCCGAGCCGAGCACCGGCTGTTCCCCGGCCGACACAACGATGACTCCGGAGCCTGAAGCGGCGGCGTCCCTGGCAGCTATGGCCATATCATCCCGGTAGGCCAGGGCCTCGGGGGAGCGCTCCATGAGCAGGGCCATATCGCTTTGCCCGGAAAGATACGCCGCGCCCAGAAAACTCTGTTCGCCCGCCGCCGCGCCGTTTTCAGAAATGAGGAAATTCCCCCCGTCCAGGCCGACCACCGGCCTCCGGGCCCTGTCCTGGACCTGTATCTCCACGGTTATTTCGGGGAAGCGGTCGGCAACTACCCGTTCTATCTGTACAAAGAGCCCCGACGCCATATCGTCCATGCGGGTGAGTACCGAGACCTCGTCGCCGGCGAAATTCGCCGCCAGTATATTGCCGTTGCGGTCCGTGTCGGCGCCTACAATACGCACGCCGGGATTTCCCGCGAGGCCCGCCTCACGCACCACCGATGACCGGGGGTCTATGATGAGGACACGGTTGGTATCGGCAACAAGGAGCCGTCCGTCTTCGGTAAATTTAAGACTTTCGGGCCCCCTGAGCCCTTCAGCTTCCAGGGGTCCGAGATAGGTTCCGTTGGAATCAAAGCGGTAGATTTCCCTGCGCACGCCGTCGGCCGCGTAAATCACCCCGCCGCCGGCAGCCAGTCCCGTGGGGGACACCAGGCCCGGAAAGCCGCCGCCCCTGAGTCCGAAGGCCAGTATAAAGAGGCCGTCAGGGTCGAATTTGAGTATGCGGCGGTTGCCGTAATCAACAACGTAAAGATACCCGTCTTCGTCAACGGAAAGATTCTGAGGTCCGACAAACTCGCCGGGCCCCCTGCCCCGTGAACCTATATAGCCCTGCCAGAGACCCTGGGGGCTGAGTACGCTGATTCTGTTTCCCCGGTATTCGGAGACATAGAAACGCCCGTCCTCAGCTCTGGCAACATCGTAGGGCCGGTCAAATCCGTTGACAGGCCCCCGCATCCTTTCCCGTATGACGCCGTTTACGTCAATGCGCACCAGTTCGTTGGAACCGTAGGCCACTACCCAGGCAGAACCGTCTTCAACGGGAAGCACCGACGTGGGCTGACGGTACAGCGCCTGGCCGTCGTCCCTGTGTCCGGGATAGCGGCCGGCTTCAACATAACGGGCCTCGTCGTCAAGGCGGGTAAAGAGGCTGCGCCGGTTTTGCACCGTCTCAATACGGCTTCCAAGCAGCGCCCACCGGGGGCTCTGCCTGCCGTAGAGATCAAGGGCCGCCTGCCACTGCCTAAGGGCCGTATCTTCCATGCCCGACCGGTAATAGGCCTGACCGAGCCATTCGAGTATCAGGGGATTTCCCGGCACAAACGAAAGGGCCCGTTCAAAGGCCAGTATGGCCTCGTTAAACGCGAAGCGGTCATAGGCCTGTACGCCAAGGCGGAATTCTTCCCTGGCAAAGACCGCGTTACGGTCCGCCTCAGGGCCGTTCTCCTGGGCCGGGAGCAGGCCGCCTGAGAGCAGGACGGCCAGGAGCGCGAAAGAGCGGAACCTCTTCATGAGGGTCCTCCCACCAGCGCCTTGAGATGCCTGCGTATTTCCTCCTGATGGGGGGCAAGCTCATAGGCCCTGCGGAGATAGTCCCGGGCTTCGACAAACTCGCCGTTTTTATAATAGGCCCAGCCGAGGGAATCAAGATAGGCCGCGTTGTGGGGCCTTTTGTCCACCGCTTTTTTGCAGTAGTACAGGCCCCTGACAGGGTCTATGGCGGCGTCGGCGAGTATATAGCCCAGTCCGTTAAGGGCGGTGGCGTTATTCGCGTCCATGTCCAGGGCGCTGCGGTAATACTCAACGGCCTTTTCGTACTGCTTCTGGGTCCAGGCAGCGTAGGCCAGAGTAGTATAAATTTGAATGGATTCGCAGCCCGAATCCATAAGCTGCTTGAGTTCGAATTCGGCGAGCTTTGAACGCCTGGTGATGGCATAGATATAGGCCAGGGTAAGGCGGCACTGGATGCCGCGCAGGGGATCGGCGCCGGAGGTTACCACCTGTTCCAGGTACAGCAGGGCGTCATCGTAGCGTTCGAGTTTCGTATAACAGAGCCCCATGTAATAGGCCAGTTCGGCGTTCTGTTCGGGATCAAAACGGCCCGAATCCACGACGAGAAATTCCCTCAGGGCTCCTTCCCAGCGTTTAAGGCGGAAAAGCCTGATGCCTTCCTGGAGGGTATCTGCCATAGCTTATCCTTTGAGGGCGGCGGAACAAACGGCCTCCGCTCCGGCGCGGCCCGGTTCCCCGGCATACACGTCCCGGCGTATCACCGGCTGGATGAACACCGGGCTTACCGATACGAAATTTTTGTTTACCGCGTCCCAGTCGGAGCCTTCCCCTCCTTCGGTCTCGATTACACCCAGGTCAATGATGACGCCGGTCCTGTAACGGCCGTCTTTCAGCGAGAATGGCCCCTCAAGGGGCGTTCCGTCGGCGCCGGCGGGAAGAAGACGGTCCTGGTAACGCCGCAGCGAGGGAAAGGTACATCTTGTTTCCGCCGAGGCGTCCGCCGTATTGGGAATATTGACATTGAGAAAAATGTCAGGGGTCCACAGGGAACAAAGTTCATCAAAACGGGCGGCGCAAAAATCAACGGCGCCTTCCCAGTTATAGTCTTCATCAGGGGAAACCAGGGAAAAGGCTATGGCCGGCACTCCGTAGAGGCCCGCCTGGCGCGCCGCGGCGCAGGTTCCCGAATAGATGATGTCGGTGCCCAGATTGGAACCGGCGTTTATTCCCGAGACGATGACATCGGGCTTTATGCCGAGACCGCCGAAACAGGCTATGGTGGCGCAGTCAACGGGAGTGCCCGAACAGGTCCAGGCCCGTTCCCCCTTTGCCTCAATGCACAGCGCCTTCCCCATGCTGATGGAGTGGGAAAATCCCGAACGGTTTGAATCCGGCGCCAGGACATATACGTCGTCATTCCGGCGGCTCAGGGAAGCGGCAAGGAGCAGGATTCCGGGACTGGAAAGACCGTCGTCATTGGTCAATACGATATTCATGCAACCTCATAAAATACAGGCGGCGCCCGCTGGCCTTATTTCATGGACCAGAAGATGAAAACCGAAAATACGCTCGTAGTCCTCAAGGCGGTGGTTAAACGCGTCCACGGCCCTGGCGTCAACTATCGTATAGGTGCAGCCCCCGAAGCCTTCGCCGGTCATGCGGGAGCCGACCACTCCCTCGGTTTCCTGGGCCCGCTTTACAAGCCAGTCTATCTCAGGACAGGAAACTTCGTAAAGGTCCCGCAGGCTTTCATGGGAATGGAGGATGAGCCTGGAAAGGGACGCGAAATCGCCCTTGCGCAGTATGTCCTGGCATTCCTCAACCCGCTGAAGCTCCTTGACAATATGAAGGCAGCGCCTCCGTATCTGTTCGGGAAGGTTCCCCATGGATTCCATGATGTCGCTGGTAACATAGTCCCTGAAACTGGCCCCTTCCCGCTTGTTGGAAAGAAAATCCAGCCCCCTGCGTATATCCTGCACCCGGTGCTTGAGTTCTTCCTCCACGCCCATGCGGGGAACCCGCGAATCCATGAGGAGTATTTTGTAGCCCCCCAAAGGAACCTTGACGGTCCTGGCCTCAAGTTTTTCCTCGTCAACAATGAGAAAGTGGTCCTTCCTCGCGGAAAGGGCGATAAGATAATCCACAGGGTTGAACTGTTTCCCGAAAAACAGCGACGCCGACGAGCTAAGCATGCCCAGCAGTTCCCGGTCGCTGATTCTGGCCTGGAAAAACCCCTTGAGGGCCACAGCGGCGGCAACTTCAATGGCCGAAGAGCTGGCAAGACCTATCTGCTGGGGAATATCCCCGGAAATGGTGAAATTGAGACCCTTGATGGGAAAACCCCGTTCCGCAAAGGCGTGAACAGCCACTTTTATGTAATTCGCCCACCTGTCCTCCCGCTTGTACTTGAGGTTAATCAGCGTGGTACGCTTGCGTTCCCCAAGGTCGGCGGCGAAAAACCGCAGCGAATTGTCCTTGCGGAGACTGACCGCCGCCTGGACACTGCGGTTTATGGCGGACGAAAGAAACATTCCCCATCCGGGTTCCCCGTGTTCGCCCAGATAGTGAATCCTGCCGGGAGCTTCCCCTATGACTATCCTGTTGTTTTGATCTGCTTCGGTCTCATATTCTGCTCGGTGTAAGGGACCGATATCCTTCATGTATGTCCTCGCTGTTAAATTAGGCTATACCAAGCCTCTGATAATAGTCTTATAATACCTGAAAAGGGGGGATTATTCAATCAAAATTACCATTTTAATGGGCCTTGAAACAGTTTTTTCGGCTTTTCTGCTTGCCCTGGCCCTTCCCAACGACCTTTTTCCCTACGGAAATCCCCTGTACGGCTTTTTTGCCCTGTGCCCGTATTTTCTCACCCTGTCCCGCAGCCCTTCCCTTGGGAAAGCGGCCTTTCAGGGGCTTATATTCGGGGTGTTTTCCCACGGACTTTCAAGTTACTGGCTGGCTTATTTTGAAGAATTCGCCTTCTGGACCCTGGGGTTAAGCTGCCTGGCCTACGGGGTCTTCCACGCTGTCCTGGCCTGTTTCCTTCGAAGGGCCTGTTTTCCCCTTTCAAAACTTCCGGTACGGATAACCAGGCCCCTGGCGCTGGCCCTGGCCTGGACTGTCTGGGAATGGGTTAAATCCACCGGCTTTTTGGGCTATCCCTGGGGTCTTCTTCCCTATACGGTGAATAATTATCCCCGCGTGATACAGATTGCCGATTTTACCGGCCCCTGGGGTTTGAGTTTTCTTCTGGCCCTTTCCTCATCGCTCTGCGCCGAACTGATTCTGGCCGCGCGGGCTGCCCGTTTCCCGAATAAGTCCCCGACCGCCCGCGCAAGAGGAGGGGGATTTTTGCGGGAGCTTCTATATAATGGCCCTGACAGAAACCCCGGCGGCAGAGGTCCCGGCGCGCTGGCCTCGCTGGTCTGTTTTTGGTTCGCGCTCTTTGGCCTGGTACTGGTTTACGGGGCATACCGGCTTGCCCATACTGTTCCGGTACGGGAAACAGTCCCCCTGCTCCTGGTTCAGCACAACGCCGACGCCTGGAACGGCAGCGAACTTGGCGCTCTTTCCGAGGCCATGAGGCTGAGCGGTGAGGGATTTGAC
>JAISDF010000166.1 GCA_031265025.1 Spirochaetaceae bacterium | reverse complement strand
CAGGAAGGGAGAAAAATGCATTTCAAAATCAAAGAGCCGCAACTTCCGCGTGTTGAACCATTCCGAAGGGGCAAAGCGCAGTATCCTTATGGGGAATTCCATGTTAAGCGAAATCATGTAGTCGGCCCGTATATATTTGTCCCTGATGCCCCTGAGCGCGTCCCCTGCCTCAAAGTAGGGATTGTTGAACCACTGGCGGTACTGGAGCCGTCCCGACACGCCGAAAAAGCGGCTTACCGCCCTGTGTCCTATGGCGGTAAAGCTGATGTTGTTATCCCAGGTTTGAAAATGATTGTTAAAGGTATTGGCGTTCGCAAAGCTTATGTTCGCGCCGTTGCGGTAGTTGCCTGTCCAGTTTATCTGGCCGAAATCAATGCTGTGGCTCAAGGTCGTTGCCGGCCCCCGGCGGTAGTCGCCGATTTCGCCGCCGGGCCGGTAGTTGACGCTCTCGCTGATTCCGGGATTGTAGCTCAGTTCGCCGAATTCCCCCATCTCAAGCAGGGGGATACTCCACCCCGCGGAAAATGAACTGGACATATACCAGGTATCGGGAAAGGTATCTTCGTTTTGCATATACGGATAGCGGTCTTTTTCGGTATCGCTGGTTTCTTCATTAAGAATGAAGGCATGGGTAAAGGTGAAGGTAAAGGTGGTCTCCTTCCAGGGGACCTCCATGGAAAGACCGGTGGTATTTTTGTAATACAGGGGGGCGTTTTCGGTATAGGTAATATCATTATCTAAATTCAGATTCCATCTGTACCCGAACAGGGTGAAGGGAGTGTCCGAGTCTATGCGCAGGAGCGCCGAATTTCTTTCGTCCTCAAGTTTATAGCCCAGGTCAAAGGCCAGGGGGGACATGGTTCCCAAAAAATTATAATTCCTGACTTTGAGGGTCAGGGAGAGGCCGCTGTTTGAATCATATTCCGGCTCGGGAAGCGCGATGATATTCCAGGTGTCAACGGCATGTACCATAAGGTCCACCGGCACAAGGCCGTCCTGGTCTTCGGGAGCAATGGTATAATCTATCCAGGAAAGCGTATCGTTGAGCACCCGCTGGTTGCGGAGCGTCTGGCTCTTGCGCCTGATATAGGTCTCCAGACTCTGTACGCCCCTGAGACGGATTCCTGTTTCCAGGTCAATGTTTTTGACAAGAGCCCAGGACCGGGTACGGCCCTGAATGTCAAAATCAATATTCCGTATGTAAAAAACAATGGTATCGGTGAGGGCCGGGTCAACAACAGGATGTCCCTGGGTTGAAATTCCGGGATAGTCAGGAAGTTCAGACGCCGCCACATCCTGGGCCTCATCCTGAACTTCGTCCAGAACCTCATCCTGAACTTCGGAGAGGGGGGCTTCCTGGGCCGCGCTGTTCCAGGAGAGAAGCAGTATCAAGGGCAGGACAACGAATCGTTTCATAGGCGGTATTCTCCCAGGGGCAAGGCGTTAAGTAAAGTATACGTGTATTCCACCGTTAACCAGCCGACTCCAGGATGATTTTTGACAGAAACAAGGCGTTCTGTCCCCCTGAAACCTGGTTCATCATGATGGTCTCGGCGTAAACGGTCAACTGCTTTTCATCCGGTTTCACCTGTACGCCGGGGGGAAGCCCGGCCGCGCGCCGCAGTCTGATGCCGTAATGGTTGCAGGAGTGCTCGACAATGAAATCAAGATCGCTCTGGCCCACCAGCAGGACAGTGGCGGTATCCCCGGCCTTGGCGGAAGAAATCACCTGGTCAATGCGGTCCTTGTAAAAGACCACGTTCTTGATGGTTCTCTTGATGTAGCGGTAACTCCTCCGCACCAGTTCGTTAATCCCCTCAAGGGTAACGGCGTACTGTATGTTCCGGCTGTTAAGCCGCTTTATCACTATCCAGCCTTTCTGGGCAAGCCGCTTGAGTATGGCGTTGGTCATGCCCAGGGAAGTCCCGGCTATCTGGGCCAGATCCCGCTGCCGCAGGGGCAGAGCGGTCCCGGAAACGCCGGAAATATGTTCGAGTATGGTAAATTCACTGTCAATGAGCTGCTGGTTCATGCTATCAGGGTAAAAAAATCTCCCGGAAGGCTTGGGCTTTTCCGGTTTGGGTGAGTAAAAGGACACATACGATACTTCCGTGCGGCCGTAACACGCTCCGGTTTGGCGTATGATTGTTCAAGTATTGAACAACATAACACATCAAAACGGTTTATGCAAGATTTCTTATAGTTGATTCAATGAAATTTATGATCCATGTTTTAAGAACAGCGTTGGGAGACGGGACAGCGGCAAGGTATTTTTCCCACAGTTCCGTAAAGGCCCTTTCCTCGCGCCTGTTAAGGGGAAGCAGCTTTCCCGCCAGTATGGACTCGGAATTTTTATCCCTGAGCATGGTTTCGCCTGAAAAAACCAGCCGTACCTCGCTGAGGATGTTTTTTTGCGCCCTGGCGACAAAGGCCATGGAACCGCTGTACTCGGAATCAAACTGATTGGCCGTGAATTTGCGGTACACGGTATAGTCCCAGTGCTCCAGGGGGATGCGGAGGCGGGTAAAAAGTTCCTGGCTGTTCACGATTCTTTCCTCGGCCTGGGAACTGAAACGGGTGGCGGAAACCCAGCGGGAAGAAGAGCCGGTGCGGAGTTCGTACTGGGCGTCCAGGGCGACCAGGGCGCAGGTGGTATCGAGTTTCCAGCGGGGGTAACAGATATTGCCCCCTATGGTAGCTATGTTTCGAAGCTGGGGATTGGCAATACGGCTGAGGGCTTCCCTGAGTATCTGGGGCAGCACCTTGCCCAGCCTGAGTATGTCGCTGAGTCTTACCATGGCGCCGATTTCAAGGTAACGCTCGCTGCGGGTTATGTGCCTGAGTTCGTCCAGCCTGTCCAGGACTATGATGTTGGACGGAAGCTCAAGGCTGTGCTTTCCCTGGCCGTAGATAATGCCCGTGCCGCCGGCAAAGGGCGCCGCGCCGGGAAAGCGTACCCAGGACGCGAAAAGTTCGCCCAGGGTCTTGGGGAAAAAAACCTGGCTATACTGAATGTCCATAGATCCTCCGCCGGCGTATTTCCGCGGCGGCCGCGACGCCCAGGGCCAGGTCTTCGGGTTCGGTACAGCGGCAGAGCGCCCCGCCAAAGGCGGTAAATATTTCGTCCCGGTCGGGATTGGGGTTTACCGCCAGAAGGGACTCGGTGGACAGCACCTTGGCGGTATCGCAGTACCCGCAGGTCTTTACCCCGGCCTGGGCAAAGCCTTTTACTATATCCTGATACTCCTCGGTCAGGGCAAAGCCTTCAATGGTAACGACTTCGTTTCCCTGAACCATGAACACGGGAATCATGCAGGAAGGAACAACCCTGCCGTTATAGAAAACCGAACATACCCCGCAGCGCCCGCTGAGGCAGCCTTCCTTGGCGCCGAGAAGATGAAAATTATGCCGCAGTATGTCAACCAGGCGGAAATTCGCCTCGGTTTGTATGGTTACATCTTCGCCGTTCAGTATAAATCCTATGGTCATACCATCCCCCGCCGCTAAACGCTGTCCCGCCGCATGGCTGCCCAGATATCCCCGGCGCTAAGGGGTAATTTTTCAAATGAATAGTCCAGGGCCTGGGAAACCGCCTGGGCATAGGCCGCCGGAATAACGCTGTAGGGGAGGTCCCCCAGGCCCTTTGAAATAAGTCCGTCGCCCCACAGGAAGTCTATCTCCATGGGGGGATATTCCCCGGCAAGGGGAATACAGCAGCGGGCCGGAATATCTCCGGGTATGAGCCCGTCGGTATAGGCGATATCGTCCCCC
>JAISDF010000115.1 GCA_031265025.1 Spirochaetaceae bacterium | reverse complement strand
GACGCGAAACGAAGGGTCAGGTCCATGATCATCTCGGCGTTCCGGGGGTCAAGGGCCGCGGTATGTTCGTCAAGAAGAAGAAGGCTCGGCTTCGACATGACCGTCATGAGCAGGGTCAGGGCCTGGCGCTGTCCCCCGGAAAAAAGTTCCACATTGTCGTTGAGCCTGTTCTCAAGGCCCATGCCGAGGGTCCTCAGGTTCTCCCTGAAATAGTCCTTCATGCCTTTTGTCAGGCTGATTTTAAGGCCCTTGTAACCCTTCCGGTGGCAGATCATCATGTTATCCGCCAGGGTCATGCGGCCGGCTGTTCCCAAAAGGGGATTCTGAAAAATACGGCCTATATACCGGGCCCGCTTGTATTCGGGGTCCCTGGTGATGTCCCGCCCGGCGCCCTTTCCTTTAAGAAACACGCGGCCTGATGTGGGAATAAGCGTTCCCGCGATGGCGTTGTACAGGGTGGTTTTTCCCGCCCCGTTGGAACCGATGATGGTGATAAATTCCCCTTCCCCGGCAGTGAGATTTATGTTGTCCAGGGCCGTATTCTCATCGGCGCTCCCCCGGGAAAAAACCACGGAAAGGTCTTTGACGCTGATCACGGTTTTGCCTCCGGCGTTTTTTTCCTTGCCCGCGCTCCGGCCCTGAATCCCGACCGGGAAAGGACAAGGCAAAGTATGATGAGAAGGGCCGTCATGAGTTTCAGATCATTGGGATTCATATTGATTTTATAGCCGTAGTTTCGCGCCATATACATGAGCGCCCGGTACAGAATGGAACCCAGTATGACCCGCAGGGTCTGAACGCCTATGCGGTTTGAGCGCATGAGGAATTCGCCTATCATCAGGGAGGCAAGGCCCGACACTATCATACCGCTGCCAAGATTGACATCGGCAAAGCCCTGGTACATGGCGGCGTAGGAACCTGAAACCGCCACAAGGCCGTTCGCCAGGGATATACCGGCCATCTTTATCACGTCGGGATTCATGCCCTGGGAAATAATAAGCTGGGGATTGGCGCCCAGAGCCCCCATGGAGAGGCCGAAGTCGGTATGAAAAAAGAGGTCCAGAATAATCTTGACAACGGCAAGCACCAGAATACAGTACAGCACCACAGTCAGCGATCCGGGCAGGACTCCTTCGGTCAGGGCGCTTATGCGGGAAAAAAGAGTCGGGACCCTGAGAAGGGAAAGATTGGCCCTGTTGGACATGACGCGCAGATTCACCGAGTAGAGCATGGTCATGGTAAGTATCCCCGAGAGGAGGTCGGGGATTTTAAGCCGCGTATGAATGAGGGAAGTTACAAAACCCGCCAGGGCTCCTCCGGCAAAGGCAAGGGGAATAGCCGCCAAAGCCGGAACAGAGCGGGTGAGAAGCACGGCCATGATGGCCGCGCCCATGGGAAAGGACCCGTCCACAGTCATGTCGGCGAAATTCAATATCCTGAAGGTAATGAATACCCCCAGTACCATGATACCGTAAATGAGTCCTTCGATTAAAATCCCATAAATCATGCTATTTACTGACCAGTCTCCCATTTTCAAAAATATAGTTGGCCATGTCAAGATACCCGGCGGGAATAGTGATGCCGCAGTTTCTGGCGGCGTCAAGGTCAAAGAGCAGATCCGATTCCGAAGGTTCGGTAAGGAACCTGACAGGAATCTCCGAGGGGTTCCTGCCTTCCAGTATGTCGGCGATGATATCCCCTGTGGCAAGACCGGCCTTATAGTAGTTAAAGCCCGAGGCTATCATGCAGCCGCCGTTCAGGGCGGCGGTTACATCGCCCGAGAAGATAGGTTTCTTTGCCCTGTTGAAGACCTGGATAAGGGAGGGCAGCGCCGAGTACACCGCATTGTCGGTGGTAAGGTAAATCCCGTCCACCCTGTTGACGATTGATTCAGCGGCCTGCCTGAGATCCGTTGAAGTGGAAATGGTCTGTGTTACCAGTGTTATACCCTGGGCCCTGCAAGCTTCCTCGACAAGGGCCAGGGCCGAGATTGAATTGTCCTCCGAACTGGTATAGATGTACCCCAGGGTCCTGATTCCGGCGATACGCTTGAAAAGGGCGATATGATCGGCGGTTGGAATGGCGTCGGACATGCCCGTTACATTCCCCTCGCCGTGGGCCAGGGTAGAAACCAGCCTGGCGCCTACAGGATCGGTTACCGCGCAAAACACAACGGGAACATCGGTAAGGACATTGGCCAGGGTTACGGCGATGGGAGTGGCTATGCCCACCGCCACATTAACCCTGTCGGCCTTGAATTTATTGGCAATCTGGGCAGCGGTATTCATATCCCCGTTGGCGTTCTGACGGTCAATAAGCGCGTCCACCCCCCTCTCCTTCAGGGCATCGAGAATACCCTCTTCGCAGGCGTCCAGAGCCTCATGCTGCGCTATTTTCGCTATACCGATACGCACGGCGGCGTCCTGTCTGGGACCTGCCAGCATATTGCCCGCCGCGAGACAGATCAAAAGGGCAAACATACACTTCTTCATAAAACAACTCCTTACGGGTTCCGCTTTACGCGGAACAGAATTAAGAAACACCGGAAAGGTTCGCCCCTTCCCTTGTGTTTCTATGAATAGTAACACTATACAAATTTATCTTTTTCCGTGTCAAGGGCCGGATAAAAAAAATGAGCGGTTTTGATATATTTTGAAAGTACAAAGGTATACCGGGGAATGGAGCCTTACCTGGGCCTTTGAACACCTCTTAATCTGCCGTTATATCGCCGGGCGCCTTTTCTCCCGCCGGTCCAGTCCGAAGCGGCCTTTTCGTACTGCTCACAGGTTCGTAGCAGGCTTTTGTCCCGCAAAAACGCTTTTCCACCACCCTGACTATGGGTTCCCAGGTCAGTATGCCTTGGTTCACGGGACACCTGCCTCAAGCTGTACGACGGCGGCGAAAGCCTCAATGCGCGGCTTTCCCCGGTGGTGGAACCGGGACTCTATTTATATTGAAACTCACCGAAGCCCTGGGTACCGACGAATACGGGAATCACAACACCGCGGCAAACGCGAAAACCATAGAGGCAGACGCCGCCGCCCAGAGGCGCACCGTTACCGACGGCAATGAAAACCTCATCGACGAGGACGACGACGGCGAAAACTACGATTCGTATCTCAGCGTTAATCTGGAACCCGGCGACTATTACATCAAGGTTACAACCCTGGACGGTAATCCACCTGAAGGGACTGTAATTGACCACATATATAAAATTGGCATTATAGCTTTCTATGTCTACTATTCGGGAACGAAGCTAACCATGAGACTCACTTTCCAGCAAAGCTTTTACCTCGGCTATCAGTTGCTGTTTGTCGGGAATATAATAAACATAGCGGGAGGCAAATATGGTATTTTCAAGACCGCCAAGGGCGAATTCGGCCATTACATCATGTTTGTCGGCGCAGAGAACAATGCCGATTGGCTTTTGGTCGTCTTCATCATTTACTTCCGAGGCATAATAATTTAGGTA
>JAISDF010000089.1 GCA_031265025.1 Spirochaetaceae bacterium | reverse complement strand
GTATAGCTCATCACAAACGACGCGAACGAGTCATCGTGCTGACCCAGGCGGTCAAGTTGTGCCTGTGTCAACGCGGCCGCGCCCTGCGGAGGGTTCTTTGCCAGCGCTTTTATCTCCATAAGGAATTCGGTGTAACGAATGAGAACAGGTATGGTATCCGGTGTATGGTCGAGCAATTGCTTTACAAGCCGGTAACGCAGCGCGCCTTGTTCAGGAGAGTCTATGTCTGTGGTTGGCCCGTGGTTGGTGGATTCAGGACGGTCTTCGCGTCTGTAGGACCTGTTAGCCGCCATAACATAGTCGTCGTCATTATGCCACTCTCCCCAGGGGCCGAGTATCCCGGCGGACAAACTCTCCACAATATCGGCGTTTTCGGTAATGAGCTCTCCGATTTGCTCAATATGCCGCAGATAGTTCTTCTCGACGACCATCGGTGTCCAGGCGTCCGCGTATACTATGCGCAGGGTGATTTTCATTCTTGCTTCCCGCACGACCTCCAACGCTCCGGAAAGTCCGGCCAAAAAAGATAGCGGCAGTTCGTACGAGTCAACGTACTCGTTAAGGTATATATTGGCGTCCAGCATCGTAACCGCGTCTTCACGCAATGAGCGCAGCAGTTCAAGGTAACCGCCGCCGAAACGCCAGGAATCATAGTCAGGACCGGTGAGCCACTGTGCGTAGTCTTCATCGAAATACCGCGGATAAAGATAGTCAAACCCGGTGAAGTTTTCAAAATATCCTCTTTCCGGGTTGGCTATTACGCTAGTGAAATCCGGCCTGTAGGTGAGGACTTGCGTCTCCGGTCTTGCCGGATCCGCGGCGGATGTCATTGGCGGGAACAGCATAGCGGCCGCAAGCAAGAGTGCCGAGGCGCTCTTGCCGTTTCGATCAGGGCGCCGCGTTTTCATTTTCCGCTTCCTCGTGGCGGACTATGGTTTTCATGATCTGATCGGCGGCAAAGTCGGCGATAAAAGAAGCGCAGGCCCTGACCGGGTCTTCCTGGGCAGGGGCGTACCCTGAAGTATGCCGGAGCAGCCATTGGTAGATGGGATAACGCCCGGCGCAGTCCGCATAGTCAAGAAAATTCGCGTCGGCAAGGGATCTAAGGCCGCTTGGCGCGCCGGCCCCGCGTACCATGGCCCTGATGGCGTCATAACGGCCTTTGCTGTACTTTTCTTCGTATATTTGGCCGGCGGTGATAAAAAGGCCGGGTATGAGGAGGGGCCGGATAGTGTCAGGGACAGTGAGTTTCCGGGGCCGAAAATTGAGGAAAAAGCGCTTCAGGACTTCCCAGGGCTTTCCGCCGGAAGGGGAGGGGAAGCTCTCAGGCGTCAGGACCGACGCGGGAGGGCCCTCGATGGACACAAAGCCCAAAAGTTCAGGGTACTTTGCCGCGAAGGCAGGGTCCGAGGCAAGGAGGCTCAAGGCGGCCCCTCCCGCTCCGTATCCGGCGGCGACAATACGCGGCGAAACGCCGGCCAGAGCGCCCGGTTCCGGCTTTCTGAGGCAGTCCAGGAGCCACCCGGCATCGGCCATGCGCTTTTCCTCATAGACCCCGGCTGTCCGGTTGGCCAGAACCGAATCCCGGGCCCTGAGCGCGCTCCAGAGCAGGCGTATGCTTTCATATAAGGGACGGTGGAACTCCCTGCCCCCTCCGGCCGCCGGATTGTCCAGGCCCTGCCGGGAAAAGGTAACAACCGTATAACCCGCTTCGTTAAGGCGTCCGCACAGGGGCTCGATTATTTCCACCGACCCGGTAAGGGGAGGAATCAGGGCTATAACAGCTCTGTCCCCGCCATTGCTCCCGCCGCCGGAGCCTGAATAGACCCGCAGATACCTGGTTATGGAACCGCCCTCTGTTCCGGGGGCCTCCCTGATTTCCGCCTCATAGGAATAGGCCGCGCCTTCCCTTGTATCCTGATAGGGCGAAAAATAAAGCGCGCAGGCGCTTGACGCGGCCAAAACCGCAAGACCCAGCGCCGATACGATGGGCTTTCTGTCCCTGAAATCGTCATTATGAAGCCGGTTTATCAGGGAAAAGAGGGCGGGAATATGCGCTATGGTCAAAAAAGCCGCGAAAAGGAGCAGAGGAAGACATTCGGGCCTGAATCCGTAAGCCCTGAAAAGTCCGAAGAGTATTAAAAACGCCGTCAGGGGCAGTAAAACAAGGCCGTTTATGGGCCACAAACCCTTGAAAAAAGGCCGTATCAGGGGCAGCGCCAGCAGAAAAGTGGCGAGCGCCGTTAAAACCGCTAAATCCCACATTAAAATATCATCCTATTTATATGTTCTTTTAGCAATAAGCCTTGCTCAAATATAGTATAATAGGATAAAATAGTTGTGTGTTCTCATAAAATTTATATGCAGGTCGGTTCTTTTTCCGATACTGTAGAGAATAAAAAGAAATTTAGTGATTAAGGAATGAGCCATGTCCGCTGCGCACGAACTGGTTGTTGATGAGGAAAAAATAAAGAAGGCCGTACAAAACGGTATTCCCCTGACTATCACGACCTATACCCTTCCCCACGAGATAGAACTATACATTGAACAGGTTTTGACTGTCTTTCTCCGCACCGCCGGGCAGGAAAAGCTCAAGGATTATGTGGTGTACTGCGTCCAGGAACTCGCCGTCAACGCCAAAAAAGCCAATACCAAACGGGTGTACTTTATGGAACGGGGTCTGGACCTCGACAATCCCGATGACTACAAGCTGGGGATGACCAATTTTAAGGAAGAAACCCTCGGCAATATCGCCCATTATCTGCGGCTTCAGAAAGAAAAGGGCCTCTACATCAAATTGAGCCTTCAAATCAAGAAAAACATCATTCATATTGAAATCCGCAACAATGTGGTGATTACCAAGACCGAACTAATCCGCATCCATGACAAACTGGCCCGTTCCAGGCAGTACAGCAACCTTGAGGACGCCCTTTCCCAGGTTCTGGACGATTCTGAAGGCGCCGGTCTTGGCCTGGTGATACTGGTGCTGATGCTCAAAAAAATCGGCCTTGACGAGGACTGTTTTGATATTCTGGCCACCGGCAAGGAAACCGTGGCCCGCATAGTCATACCCCTTGACCAGGCCCAGGTGGAAAATGTCTCCGTTCTTGCCACTACCGTGGTGGAAAATGTCAATTCCCTGCCCCAGTTCCCGGAAAACATACTTCTTGTACAAAAGCTCATCAACGACCCCAAATCGGAAATGACCGATATTGCCAGGCAGATTTCCATGGACCCCGCCCTTACCGCCGATTTGTTAAAAATCGTCAATTCAGCCCAGTATATGCTGGCGAAAAAAGTTGACAGCATTGCCGAAGCGGTCAAGATGGTCGGCATACGGGGCATAAAGAACCTTCTTTTTTCCTATGGAACCCAGAAGATACTGGGCGACGACACCCTGGACAAGAAGGCCCTTTGGGAACATTCCTACCGTACCGCGTTTTATGCCTTTAACCTTGTCAAGAATTTCCGCAAGGACAACAACCTTTTGGACGATGTTTATGTCGGCGGCATACTGCATGACATGGGTAAAATCGTTTTTGCCAGTGTGCACCCGGACCTTTTAAACAAAATCAAGGAATTCTGTGTTGAAAAGAACCTTCCCGCTTCTACCTTTGAGGATCTCGCCGCCGGCATGAACCACGCCGAGATAGGCGCCCTCATCGCTGAAAAGTGGAATTTCCCCGAGTCCCTTGCCGCGTCCATACGTTTCCACCACGATCCTCTTTCCGCGCCGGCGGACTACAAGGAACTGGTATACACCGTATACCTTGCCAACATGTTCTGTGAGTACGAAAAAGGCAATGTGCTTTTTGACCAGTTTGAACAGGATGTCCTGGATAACTACGGCATTACTTCCAAAAAGCAGATTGACAGCCTTTTGCAGAAATTCTCTTCCGGGTTCCAGAAAGAAACCCGCTAAAACAGTAGCCTCAATATCTTATTGTGAAGGGTTCGGCGTCCTCCTGGGGTTCTACACGGCTGTAGTCAAGATTGTCTACCCGCGCACCCGGAGGTCCCCGGCGCAGCCATTCGAGGAAGGCCTCCGCTTTTTCCCGCTGCCCCTGAAAAAACGCCTCCACGCCGCTGCCGCCGGTATTTCTCACCCAGCCGGCAAGACCGAGCCTGCGCCCTTCCCGGCAGGCCGAATACCTGAACCCCACGCCCTGGACGCGGCCTGTAAGGGTTGCGAAAACGGCTATGGGCTTACTGGACGGTGTTGACGCTCTGTTCAAGGTCTTTGATAATACCGGTCAACTGGTTGAAATTCAGGGGTTTAACAAGAAACGCGTCGGACCATTCACGCAGCAGGGTTTTCTTGTTTTCGGGAATTTCAATGCCGGTGATGATGATGACAAAAGGCCGTCCCAGATTGGGGTCTTCCTTGATGCGCCTGCACAGTTCGTAGCCGTCTATGCCCGGCAAATCTATATCAAGGAGAATAAATCCCGGTTTGGCCGTGCCGAGCTGTTTTCCCGCCTCAAAACCGTCAAAAGCCTGGATTATGGTATATTTGGTGAATTTCTTCTCAAACCAGCGTTTGAGGACATCGTTGAGTTCGTGGTCGTCATCAATGATGATCAGGGTATCCCATTCGGTATCGTTTTTTATCACCCTGATTACTTCATCAGGCACCCGCATGCCCCGGTTTTCCAGAAAAACCGATAAGTCCTCGGCATACACCCGGTATTGTCCACCTGGGGTGGTAAAGGCCTTGAGATGTCCGCTCCGGATCCAGTTAATCGCGGTCTGGTTGACCACACCGCAGATATTAGCGACTTCCAGGGCTGAGAAAATGCGAACCCTTCTTCCGCTCTTAGCCATCGCGTCTCCTTGCCGTCCAAACCGGCAGTTTGAACATGCTGTTCTTAAATCGCACACTATATTACATTATATCATCTATTTGTACTAAAATCCCTAAAAAAAGATATTTATCCAGAACCTCCCTTTATTTTTTTAAGAAATACCGGGTCAGAACCGCGGAGGAAAAACCCTCCTGACGAAGCATATACCTCATTTTGACCTCAAATTGAAGGGGATTCAAGCCCCCGGCAACGGGAGCGCGGGCTTTTTTCCGCATGTACCGTTCAAGAAGGCTTTCCTCGGTCTGGGGGCCGAGGCATGTCCTGAGGGCCTCGTCAACGGTCCGGGGGGCTATACCCCGGCGGCGGAGTTTGGCTTTAAGGCCGAGGGGGGTGTCGGCGGAATGGGAAAGCCTCTGCCCAAGCCAGCGTTCGGCAAAACGGCGGTCGTCAACAATTCCCAGAGCGCCGAGCCTTGCCATAACTTCCCTGATACAGAGCTGGTCATGGCCCCGTTTTTCCAGCTTGGCCGAAAGGCCGAAGGAACACTGCTCCGCCCTGGCGCTAAGTCTCAGGGCGGCCTGTTCCGCGCGGTAGCAGGAGGCGGCAAAACGCAAGGCGCCGGCGGCCTTTTCGCTGATTTCACTATTTTCGCTGATTTCGCTGTTTTCGTTCAGAATCATCCCGTTTCCCAAATACGAGATACGCAGGGAAAACAAAGAACCGTCCGAAAGGCCCACGCGAATAAGCTCCGGATCGGTTCCTGTTTTGAGGGATATGATAGTCATGAAGATCCGGCCGGGCCAGATGCCGGGGTCAAAGGCCCTGACAGGGGCAAAACTAACGCTTGGAGAACTGGAAGCGCCTGCGGGCCCCGGCCTGGCCGTACTTTTTACGCTCAACCATGCGGGGGTCCCGTGTCAGGAAGCCGTTGCTCCTGAGACTGGCGTAATTGGCCTGGTCTACCTGGCAAAGGGCACGGGAAATACCGTGACGGCAGGCCCCGGCCTGGCCGTTTATCCCGCCGCCGTACACATTGATCAAAAGATCGTATTTGTTTTCGCTGGAAGTTACCATCAGGGGCTGGCGCACCATCATGGCGTGTTCGCCCTGGGCAAAATACTGGCCCAGTTCCCTGCCGTTGATGGTAATTTTGCCGTCTCCGTCCCTGACATACACCCTGGCGACCGAGGTTTTTCTTCTGCCTGTACCTATTCCGAGGTTTTTAATCATCCTTATAACTCCTAAAGTTCAATAAGCTGGGGATTCTGGGCCCCGTGGGGATGGCTGCCTCCGGCATAGACCTTGACGTTTTTGAGCAGCTTGCGGCCCAGCGGTCCTTTGGGAAGCATGCCCTTGACAGCCAGTTGCAGCGGAGAACCGGGATGCCTGGCAATGAGGGCCTCGAAATTCTGGGACTTGAGCCCTCCGACATATCCTGTATGCTTGTGGTACATCTTGTTCCGGGCCTTGCGGCCAGAAACAGCGATTTTATCGGCGTTGATTACCACCACAAAATCACCCAGTTCCTGATGAGGAGCGTATAGGGTCTTTTCCTGGCCCCGCACTATGGAAGCGACTCTGGCCGCCACCCTGCCGAGAATTTTCCCGCCGGCGTCAATAACAAACCACTTTCGTTCAGCCTCAGCGGGTTTAACAAATTCAGTCTTCATGATTTACCTTTACCTGTATTGAACCGGAATAATCCGTAAGTACACCATAATGACATAAAAACACCGATAGTGTCAACCGGCAAGTATGTCATAGGGATCATTACCCAGACGGCGGTGTTCTATGGCCTCAAGGAGGTGAACCTCTTTTATGGCGCTGCCGGCCTCAAGGTCCGCTATGGTCCGGGCCGTTTTCAGTATGGCGTGACAGGCCCGGCCCGAAAGCCCCAATTGTTCAACAGCCGAGGCGAAGATACGCTGCGTCCGGCTGTCAAGGCCGCAAAACCTGTCCAGCATGGCAGGGCTCATGCGGGAATTCCTCCGTATTGGGGTGTTTTTGTAGCGTTCCCGCTGGATTTCCACTGCCTCAAGGACACGCCCGGCTATGTCCGCGCTGTGTTCCCCGGTTTTTCCCGAAAGAATGGAATCCCCCGGCAATGCCGGAACCCTCAACTCGACGCGGTCCAGAAGGGGCGCCCCGATTTTACGCCAGTACCGGTAAATTTCGTCGGGGGAACAGAAACAGCCGGAAAAAACGGCGCTTTTTGTTTTGCCCTGCCCGGATTCGGGAGTTTTCCCGGAATCGAGGAGAGTCCCTGCTTCTCTATCGCGCTCCGGTATGCCAAGCCTGCCGCAGGGACAGGAATTGGCGGCCAGGATGAGCTGAAAATCAGCCGGAAGGCGCAGGGGGCCCTCGGCCCTGGAAATGGTTACCACCCTGTCTTCCAGAGGTTCCCTGAGGGCCCTGAGCACCGGGGAACGGTATTCCGGGGCCTCATCAAGGAACAGGGCGCCCAGGTGGGCCAGGCTTATTTCGCCGGGCCGCACCTGTTTGCCGCCGCCAATGATGCCCTCGGCGCTGGCCGAATGATGGGGAGACCTGAAAGGCGGGGCGCTGATAAGCGCCGGATAACTACAGGCCGCCATCCCGCGGGGGTCCTGTATCCCACCTCCTGAAGGACCGGGCGCTTCCCCGGCGGGTATTCCGCCGCCGAACTTTCCGGCCAGGCTGTGAAGCCTCGTTACCTCCACCGCCTCTTCGAGGGTGAGGGCCGCCGCGATAGAAGGAAAGCGCCTTGCCAGCATGGTTTTCCCCGCGCCCGGCGGACCGAACACCAGGAGATTGTGGGCTCCGGCGGCGGCTATTTCCAGGGCCCGCTTGTACCGTTCCTGCCCCTTCACCTCACTGAAATCCCCGGCGTACAGGGCCGCGTTATCTCGGGCCCTGCCGTTTCCCTCCGCACCGCCCGGTACGCCGCCCGGCCCTTTGCCGGCTTCCCATTCATGCCAGGCCGGAAGGGTCCCCCGCTGTTCCCGGTACACCAGGGCCTGTACCGCCCCGCTCAGGGAGGAAGGCGCGCTGAACAGGCCCCCGGCAAGTATGGCCGCTTCCCCGGCGTTTTCCAAAGGGACAATAAAGCCCTTTGCCCCTTCTTTAAGCCCGGCGGCGGTCGCGGCCAGCACTCCCCGGACAGGACGCAGCCTGCCTGAAAGTTCAAGCTCCCCCAGAACCATGAGGTCGCCGGGATCGGGGATAAGTCCGGCGGCGGCCATCACCGCCAGGGCTATGGGCAGGTCCAGGGCCGCGCCTTCCTTCTTTACCCCGGCCGGGGCCAGGATGATAAGCACCCTTTCCCTGGGAAAGGCAAATCCCGAATTTCTGAACGCGGCCC